>NZ_JAEQDE010000076.1:0-48998 GCF_020737865.1 Microcoleus sp. PH2017_35_SFW_U_B | reverse complement strand
TCTTGAAGGAGTCAGTAGAGGCGCTTTGATTTCGCCTTTGAAAGTTCGCATTTGGACTCTTCAAGAATCCCCGTCCCGGAGCGGGCTGGGGAGTATCAAGGGACTACTGATACTAAATTCTGGTTTGTTACTCCTTGATGATTCGGCGATTGAAATCGCTACTACACAAGCGAAGTCCGCCTCCGCGGACTAAGAAATAAACGGGGTATTTAAGCTTGATTTGGCATGAAAACTGAAAACTGACAACTGAAAACTGAAAAATGCTTACTTTGATTCACCCAACTGCTGTGATTCATCCCCGCGCCGAACTGCACCCGACTGTAGAAGTGGGTGCTTATGCTGTAATTGGGGAAAGAGTGAAAATCGGGCCGGAGACTAAGATTGGTGCCCATGCAATTATCGACGGGCTAACAGAAATAGGTGCTCGCAATCAAATTTTCCCTGGTGCGGCCATTGGTTTGGAACCTCAAGATCTCAAATATGAGGGTTCTCTGACTAGGGTGACAATTGGCGACAACAATGTGATTCGGGAATACGTGACAATCAACCGCGCTACTGGAGCGGGGGAAAGCACGACGCTCGGCAATAATAATATGTTGATGGCTTACGTTCATGTGGGCCATAATTGCGATATTGCCGATCGAGTAATCATTGCCAACGCTGTAGCCCTAGCGGGACACGTCAAAATTGAGTCTCAAGCCAGACTCAGCGGGGTTTTGGGCGTTCATCAGTTTGTCCACATCGGCCGCTTATCCATGATCGGTGGCTTGAGCAGGATCGATCGAGATGTGCCACCCTATATGCTAGTCGAAGGGAATCCTTCGCGAGTGCGAGCTATCAACAAAATAGGCCTCGAACGTGCAGGTTTAACTCCAGAAGATTTGCTAGTTTTAAAGAAAACTTTTCGGATTTTATACCATTCTGGCTACACTCTCAATCAAGCTTTGGAACAATTGGATTTGTTACCGGAAAATCATCACTTGCAGCACCTGCGGAGATTTGTGCAACAGTCTGTAACCAAAGGGCGGCGAGGCTTGATTCCTGGTAAAAAATGAATGAGCCTTATATTAATTCTTGCGGACTCAAAGAATTAGTATTATTGAACCGCGAAGACGCGAAGGACACGAAGGAAGAGAAGGAAGCTGTACGGTGCGTCAGTCACCAGCTATAGGTAACTCAAACAGTTTTTGTCTGACGCACCTTACCGAGGATATTGAGGAGTTTATGAAAATTTTTATCAGCACTGGTGAGGTTTCTGGCGATTTGCAAGGAGCTTTGTTAGTTGCAGCTTTAAAACGTCATGCTGTCGCCGCTGGTTTGGAGTTGGAAATAACCGCATTGGGCGGCCCTCGTATGGCTCAAGCTGGCGCTACTATTTTAGGCGATACTCTGGGTATTGGTTCTATGGGTATTATAGAATCTGTGCCGTATATTTTGCCAACGATCGCAGTTCAGCAAAAAGCTAAACAATATCTAAAAAAATTCCGTCCCGATGTTGTTGTATTGATTGATTATTTGACTCCAAATCTCGGTATTGGTAGCTACATTCGCCGCTGTTTGCCCGATTTGCCGGTGGTTTGGTACATCGCGCCTCAAGAATGGGTTTGCTCGATTTCTCCTCGCAATACCGATCTGATTGTCAATATTGCCGATCGCATTTTGGCGATTTTCCCCGAGGAAGCTACTTATTATCGCGCCAAAGGCTCTCAAGTCAGTTGGGTTGGTCATCCTTTGCTGGATAGAATGCAATCTGCGCCCAGTCGGGAAGTTGCCCGCAAAACTTTGGGAATTGAGCCGGAACAGGTGTCAGTCGCGCTAATTCCGGCTTCTAGAAAGCAAGAACTCAAGTACCTGATGCCGGTGATATTTGAGGCTGCTCGCATTATTCAAGCTAAATTGCCGGAGGTTCATTTCTGGATTCCGGTTTCTCAAGCAGCTTTCCGCAGCAAAATCGAAGAAGCGATCGAGAATTACGGTTTGCGGGCTACTTTGTTGGAAAATCAAAATCTGGAAATCTTGGCTGCTGCCGACTTTGCGATCGCCAAATCTGGTACTGTTAATTTGGAATTAGCTTTGCTCGACGTTCCGCAAGTTGTCGCCTACCGCGTCAGTCGCATTACGGCAATGATTGCTCGCCACCTGCTGAAATTGTCGATTCCTTTTATCTCTCCGCCCAATTTGGTGCAAATGAAGCAGATCGTCCCGGAGTTGCTGCAAGACGAGGCTACTGCCGAAAATATAGTTTTCCACTCCCTGGAATTGCTGCAAAATGCCGATCGGCGCCAGCAAACCTTGGCGGATTATCGGGAAATGCGGGAAAGTCTGGGAGAGGTCGGTGTGTGCGATCGCGCGGCTGCCGAAATAATCAAAAATGTTAAAATAAATACAGCTTCTTAAAACAATTTTAGTATTGAAATATTATGTCAAGCTATCGGAAAAAGCGACCGATCGCTGTTGATTTATTTGCAGGCGCAGGCGGCATGACGCTGGGCTTTGAACAAGCAGGTTTTGATGTACTTGCCTCAGTCGAAATTGACCCCATCCACTGCGCTACCCACGAGTTCAATTTCCCGATGTGTTCTGTATTGTGCAAAGATGTCTCAGAGCTGACGGGAGCAGAAATTCGGCAAAAATCTGCGATCGGGCGGCGCGAAATCGACGTAGTAATCAGCGGTTCGCCCTGTCAAGGATTCTCGCTGATGGGGAAGCGCGATGTCGGCGATCCGCGAAATTCTCTAATTTTCCACTTTCTGCGCTTAGTTTTGGAGCTAAAACCCAAGTTTTTTGTAATGGAAAATGTGCCGGGAATTGTAGCAGGCGAACACAAAGAACTCCTGAATCTTTTAATTAGCTCTTTTCTGGAAGCAGGCTATCAAGTAGAAGAAAACTATCAAGTTCTCAACGCCGCTCACTACGGAGTGCCGCAAGCTCGCAAACGATTGTTTCTGATTGGTTGCAAAAAAGACTACGATCTGCCAAAATATCCTCAGCCAACTACTTTTTTGCCTAAAAAGAAACTTCCTAAACGCTATAAAAAAGTTAATTTACCTGCGGTTCCGACAGTTTTGGATGCGATTGGAGATTTGCCGGAAGTAGAAAAGTATAACGAGTTGCTGCACCGAGATTGGGTAATGGCGGAGTACGGAAAGTGCAGCAGCGATTACGCGAGTTTTTTGCGCGGATTCGATGATTTTGATAATGATTATGCTTACGATCGCCAGTACGATCGACAAATCCTCTCATGCAGTCGGCGCACCAAACATTCTGCCGAATGTATGGAAAGATTTGCAGCCGCAGCCTACGGCGAAAAAGAGCCGATCAGCCGTTTTTACAAGCTGCACCCCGACGGAGTTTGCAACACTCTCAGGGCTGGAACCGACAGGGCGAGGGGCGCTTATACTTCGCCAAGGCCAATTCACCCGATCGCGCCTCGGTGCATTACAGTCAGAGAAGCAGCGCGATTGCATTCCTATCCTGACTGGTTTAGATTTCACGTCACAAAATGGCACGGTTTTCGCCAAGTCGGAAATTCTGTACCGCCACTATTGGCGAAAGCTGTAGCAGCGCAGATTATTAGCGCTTTGGGCGTAAAACCAATTAAGCCGAGTTTCAAGCTTTCAAGTGGAGAAGATTCGTTACTTAAACTAAATTGGTCGGAAGCAGAACAATATTATCTCGAAACATAAGAGTTAGATTTAATAATTGGTAATTGGTAATTGGGAATGGGTAATTGGTAATTGGTAATTGGTAATTGGTAATTGGTGTTTCATAGCGGTTCTAAACTTTCGCGATCTACTCGCTATTTGTCTTGCTAATTAGCCATTACCAATTACCAATACTGTACCTCACTTGATAATTGCTATATATACTCTGATTATTAATCAATTATTTTTCTTGATTGTTACCTATTGACTGTAGATAAGCATTCAGCTTCGGTGACAATTCATCAATTATTGGTTGGAATCTTTTTACCTGTTCACTTCCCACTAATTTTCTGGCATATGCTAGCCTCAAAAAGCTGATTGTTTCATACAAAGAACCTCTGGCAATCTTGACAAAACGCCGATTGTCTTGATAATTATATCTACCACGTCCTTCTGCAATATTAGCGCAAACGCTATCGGCGGCGCGTACAAGTTGCTTCCCGATAGTATCTTTTGTAAAATAGTCCCATTCTTTGACGATAAACCAAACCTCATTTGCCAATTTTTCAGCCAACTTGTAAACATCCAAATCCTCAAAATCTGGTCTACTCATATCTCACACCCCTTAATCAATAATTACCAATTACCAGTTACCGGTTCCCAATTACCGATTACCAATTCCCAATTACCAATTCCCAATTACCGATTACCAATTCCCAATTACCAATTCCCAATTACCCATTCCCAATTCCCAATTAAAAATCAACTTCCAATCTTCCTTTTAATAAATAAGCAGCCATTTGGCCCTTACCTTTGACATTGATTAAACCGCGTTTTTCAAAATCATACTTGTCTTCTATAAGCAAATAAGTTGCGTCGGAAATCTGAATTCCGTCCGGGATACCGTGAGATTCCATGCGGGAAGCGGTATTTACCGTATCGCCCCACAAATCGTAAATAAACTTTTTTGTCCCGATGATTCCAGCTACCACTGGGCCCGAATGAATGCCGATGCGGATGCTAATAGTGAGACCGAACTCTTCTCTGTATTTCACTATGGCTTCTTGCATATCTATCGCCATTTCCGCGATCGCATCTCCGTGATCTGCTCTCGGATTTGGCAACCCCGCCACTACCATATAAGAGTCACCAATTGTCTTAATTTTTTCTAAACCGTGTTTTTCGGCGAGATCGTCGAACTTGGAAAATATATCGTTGAGTAAATGTACTAATTTTTTGGGCGATATTGATGCTGACAACTGGGTGAAGCCAACAATATCCGCGAACATCACGCTAACTGCTGCGAATTCGTCGGCGATTACACCTTGTTCTTTTTTTAATCTTTCGGCGATCGCCTCTGGCAATATATTTAACAGCAACTCCTGAGATTTTTTTTGTTCTATCTCTAATTTGACTAGATAATCCTGCATGGTTTGATAGGCGAGATTCCTTTCTTGCAGGTGCATATAAGCTTTTGAGTGATAGCGAATTCTAGCAATGAGTTCGACTGGATTGGGCAGTTTTACTAAATAATCGTTAGCACCCAAGGAAAATGCTTGCGCTTTTAGTTCCGCTTCTTCTTTACTGGAGAGAACAATCATCGGAATGTCTCGCGTCAGCGAATTCCCTCGAAAAAAGCGCAGCAACTGCAATCCATCTATTTCTGGCATTACTAAATCTTGGAGGATTACTGTTGGCTTCACCTCTAATGCTTTCTTAATTGCTTGAGCTGGATCGTTACAGTAATAAAATTTAATGTCTTTTTCATTAGCAAGCATTCGGCGCACCGCTTCGCCGATCATTTCCTGATCGTCAATCAGTAAAACTGTAACAGTGTATTCGGTCAAGCTAGATATTTTTTTGCTTTCTGAATTTAAAGGTAAATTTAAGTCGATCGAGTGACGGCTTTTCTCCAATTTGAGGTTACTGAGAATGGCGCTATCTCTGGCGGTAACTGGGTTTTTCCCATTGTTTCCCCTATCCTCAAACTTCAACTTTACCACGTTGCCGTTGACTATTTGACTTTCTCGTTGATTTAGTGCACAACTGCAATCGAATTCAATAGCCTGAGAGTGAGTTAATTTCATAACTAGATCGGGCAACGGCCATTGTCTGGAGAGGATCGAAACTTTTACTTAAATATTTTCTAAGTGTCAATAGCGACCCGGTATTATTTAAGTACGCTTACCAGGTGATAATACCAGGTTGGTAAAGTTTTATCCGCTGATTTTTGTAAAATCTTTACACAGCCTAGCACGCTTGACATTGATTGCAAGGGCTACGATCGCTAATTGTTGGGTCAGCCGACTGCTGCTTGCTAGCAGGTGCCCGGTAACCGCAGCATTCCGTGAAATTACAGACTGCTGGCAAGATACACGCGCGATCGCGATCCCAAAACATCACCCCAATAGATTGATTATGATCGCTGAGAGTCTGGCACGACCTCGGCCATTGTGCTCAACCACTTAAGCCTTATGGCCCAAACATCTCTAGTATTTTCTACACGAGATATTTCATGCAGGCTGGGGCGATCGCCTCGATCGGCAAAACCTGCACAGCCGCATTCAAATCAGCAGCAGCTTTCGGCATCCCGTAAACTACTGAGGTAGCGCGGTCTTGGGCGATCGTGTGCCAGCCTGCCGATCGCAAAACTTTGAGCCCTTTAGCGCCGTCTTTGCCCATACCGGTTAACAGCACTGCCACCCCTTTGCCCGGCCAGTATTGAGCGACACTCTCAAAAAAAGTGTCCACTGAAGGGCGGTAAGGATATTCTAAAGGTTCTTTCGTATACTTAAGTGTTAAATTCGATTGTAATACTAAGTGGTCGTTAGTCGCGGCAATTATCACCTTACCGACTTCCAAAGGTCGATCGGCAACTGCGACACTCACCGACAACTTACTTTTTTGACTCAGCCAATCTGCCAAACCAGGAGCAAACTCAGCATCTACGTGTTGGACGATCGCCACAGCCGCCGATAAATTGGCAGGTAAAGCCGATAGCAGAGTTGCCAAAGCTTGGGGCCCGCCAGTCGAAGAGCCGATCGCCAGCAGCGGCGGAGTCAAGCATTTAGGAGTTGCGCTGTGAAATAAAGAAGTCGAGTTACTTTTACCAATCAATCTAGCGACTTTAGAAATAGTTTTTAACAACTCCATACCGCCGCTTGGGGAATTGCCCATCAACCCCAAAATTGGCGTATTAATAGCATCCAGAGCTCCATATCCCATAGCTTCAAAAACCCTGCCCGCATTACCTGTCACCGAAGATGTCACTAGCAGAATCGCGCAGGGAGATTGCTTCATGATCAGGCGCGTCGCCTCAACACCATCCATCACCGGCATGATCAAATCCATCAATATCACATCCGGTGTATTGCGGGCGCACTTGGACACAGCTTCGGCCCCATCCGCCGCTATCCAAATAATTTCATACTCCGGTACCGTCACCAAAACTCGGCGCAAAGCTTCAGCAGCAATCAACGTGTCGTTGACGATCGCTATTTTCATGTTGAAATTGCTCATAGTTAATTAATTTTCAGTTGCGGGTAGTTGCGGGAGCCTGCCGATCCAGTTTTTTATGCTGCGGCCTTTTCTTTAAAACTGAGATATTGCACTATTGTCAATAAGCCTTTTATGAACAGGCAAGATGCCTGTTCCACAAGAGATGAATTTTTTTGTGGAACAGGCATCTTGCCTGTTCCTGAGAATGGTGTTCGTCGGTCAGTTAAAACTAAACTTGTAGACGGAGGCAGCAAACCGCTTCTCAATTAGCGATCGATACTGTTGGGTTAACACTTTTTCGGGCCCGGAGATCCCCCTAAATCCCCCTTAAGAAGGGGGACTTTGAGTGCTTCCGGTTCCCCCCTTCTTAAGGGGGGCTAGGGGGGATCTCCGGGCTCGGGGCCAAGCGTATTGAATTACCGATTGAATTACGAACTATCACGCAGCCTACCACTATTCATACCACATTTTGGTCGTATTTTTAGTTTTTAATTAAAAAAACTTAACCCGAGATTTTTTTTCAAGCCTCACCGATTAAATCAACCACCGCATTTAACAGCGTATCGTCGTGAAAACTGCTTTTAGTTAAATAATAATCCGCTCCCACTTCCAATCCTCTGATTCTATCTTGCTCGCGGTCTTTGTAAGAAACAATAATTACCGGAATCGACTTTAGGGCCGAATGATTTTTAATTTGACTAACCAGCTCAATCCCCGTCATGCGCGGCATATCAACATCGCTAATTACCAAATCAAACTGCCCGGTACGCAGAGCATTCCAACCATCCATACCATTAACAGCTATTTCTACCTCATATCCTTGATTTTCTAAAAGTTTGCGCTCTACTTCTCGAACAGTAATTGAATCATCTACTACCAAAACGCGCTTGCGAGTTGTTGATTCAGCAGTTTGTTCGGTTTTACTAACTTTCTGTAACTGACTTTCAGCCAGCAGTTTATCAGTCGATCGCACCAAATCTTCAACATCGATAATCAGCACCGGCGTACCGTCTTCCATAAAAGCAGCCGCGCTGATATCCGCTACCTTACCCAAACGCGGATCTAAAGGCCTGACAACTAAATCGCGTTCGCCCAGAAACTTATCCACAGCTAAACCATAACTGCTAGAGCGATCGCTCACAATGATCACCGGCAGCAAATCCAACTTTTCAGGTGGCGCAGCTAACTCCAACACCTGATAAGCTGTCACCAAACCAATATTTTGGTTGTCAAGAGTAAAATACTGTCGGTTTTCGGCGATCGCAATATCAGCAGACTCAACCATCACAATGCGATCGATCCGAGTCAGCGGAAAAGCATAAGGTTCCCCCGAAATTTCCACCAACAGCGTCCGAATTACCGACAGAGTTAGCGGCAACTGCAAATGAAAACTCATACCTTTTTCCGGCATAGATGTCGCCCGGAGAATGCCACCAACCTCCTGCACCATACTTTGCACAATATCCAAACCAACACCGCGGCCCGAAATTTCCGTCACTTGACTAGCAGTAGAAAAACCAGGCAAAAACAGAAAATCCATCAATTCCGGTTCAGTCAATTTCGCAGCCATTTCCGCACTTACCATACCTTTCGTGACAATTTTTTGGCGGAGTTTTTCCGGTTCTATTCCTTTTCCATCATCCGAGACGGTAATTGATAGCATCCCGCCCCGATGTGCAGCTTCCAGTCGGATCGTACCTTCAGCCGATTTTCCCGCAGCCAAACGTGCGTCTGGGAGTTCAATACCGTGGTCGATAGCGTTACGCAAAATGTGTGTTAGCGGTGCTTCTAATTTTTCTAAAATATCTCGATCTACCTGAGTAGATTTGCCAACAACTTCAAATTTCACTTGCTTACCCAACTGTCTCGCCAAATCTCTCAGCATTCGCCCAAAAGCTGAAACGCCGTCAGCAAACGGTCGCATATTGCTGGCAATAACTTCTCGGTACAAGCGATCGGACAAGTTGGCAGAACGGCGGGCAAACAGTTCTAGTTCGTTGAGGCGATCGGACAAAATATGGCGGCAATCATTAGCTTTTTTGCGAGCACTGCCGAGATAATCTTCCGATCGCTGATCTAGAACAGAATCGCTTAAAGATTCCTGCAATTTCTCCAACAAATTATAAAGCTGTCCTTGGTTTTTTCTCAGTTTTAATAATGAATCAGCAAACGGTTGCAGCCATTTTGCTTCTACTAAAGATTCGCCTGCCAAACCCATAATTCGGTTTAAGTTTTCCGCATTTACTCGTACTACGCGGTCAGCGGTTTTAGGCTTTTGAGCGTTTTCCCTGAGATTTGAAGGTGCAGGTTTTGCGCTAACAATTTTAGTCGGTCGTTGCTCTACAGCTACTGCTGTAGAATTGGCGACGGGGGAAATTTGACCGCTATTCTTTGTGCGTTGGGAAGCATTATCTTGAGGTTTTGGTTGTGGTGTCGGGGTTGTTTGGGGACTCGTTGCTTCGGCAGATTTTTGTGAAACAACTGCGGCAGTTGTTGCCGATTGTTTAGTTGTTAATAATTCAAGAATCTTACTTATATCTGCGACAATATTATCTATTTCTGCCTCTTTTTCTGCCAGCCAAGCTTCGATTTTCAGTACCGGAATTTCCTGCATATTTACCAGAAAATTTACTCCGGCGAGCAGGGTGTCAATTTGACTGGCATTTAAGCTAGATTTGTGCTTCTGAAGTGCCACAAATGTATCTTCTATCGCCTTCGCAAGTTTAACAACTTCATGGAACTGAACTATTCTGCCAGCACCTTTTATTAAATGAGCGGATTTAACAAGGGAGTCTAAGTCTAAATATTCATTGGGGTTATTTTTGAGCGAGAGTAAAGTTTGGTTTAATAGTATTGATTGTGCTTCTACTTCTCCGGCAAATAAAGCTAACATCGATAAATCAGTTTTAAGCAACCGAGTTTCTGGACTTTCAACCTGTGGCAAATCGGGCAATATTTCATGAGGAATATCAGAATTGAATTGTACGTGGTCTGTTATTTCTGCGGTAAAATCAACAGGTAATTGCGGCTCCCATTCCGGCAGAATTTCTGTTTCAACAATGGTCTCTTGTTCTATTGTTTCTGCTTCATCTGGGCTGCCCAAATCTAATTGTTCGTTATTGATAATTGCTAAGATGGCAGTTTCTAAGGTTTCAATTTGCGATCGATTAACCGGGAGCCAATTTTCGATCTCGGTTTCCGGAATCTGGCTGATTTGGGCCAAAAGGTCGATCGCCCGCAGCATCACATCAATCTTATCAGGTGAGTCTAGGGCGATCGAGCCAGCCTGCGCCGCCACAAAGCAATCCTCCATCACGTGAGCGATTCGCACAGCAGCATCCAGTCCCACAATCCGCGCCGCGCCCTTGAGCGAGTGGGCCGCCCGCATCAAAGATTCCAGTTCAGCCGGAGAATTAGGGTTATTTTCTAATACCAAAATGTTCTCATTTAATACTGCTACTTGAGTGTCCGCCTCCATGCGAAATAAATCCATCATGGAGAAATTGCTCATATCTTGATTGCTCATTTTTTATTAATCCTTAATTTATTCCAACCCACTTTCGCCCGGTTTTGTTCATGTAGGCGCGAATTCCCTTCGCCCGTTCTTCAACCCGCGGAGGCGGGTTTCGTCTGTGTAGGCGCGAATGACCTTCGCCCGCTTTTATTCGCCAGATTCCATTCACCCAATGCCCAATTCCCAATGCCCCATGCCCAATTCCCAATGCCCCATGCCCTATTCCCAATTCATTAGATAATCTTCTTATTCAACGTATAAAACAGCAAATCATCATCGAGATAACAAACACTTTGCCCCTGCCAACTGATAATCCCTTTAGTATAAGTTTCTGGCACTTTAGAAACAGTAGATGGAACATTTCTGATTTGTTCCGGGAGAATGCGGTGAATGCCGTAAATCTCATCCACTCCAAACACCCAGCGGCTGCCTTCTCTCTCAACAACTACCATCCTTTCGTAAACAACAGGACTAATATTTTGTCGGCTAGCATCTGCTGCTTCCAATCCCAAAAGTGCTTTTAGGGAAACGCACAACTGGATTTCACCGCGAATATTCACCAAGCCGATAAGTATATTATTACTGCGGTGTGGCAAAGTGTGGATAACAGAAATCTGCGTCACTTCCTTAAACAGCGCCGCCGGTAAAGCCAACCATTCGCCGTTAAGCCTAAAAATACCTACAGATATAGTACCCGCAGCCGTGACGGCGTTAGTTACTCCTTGACTCGATCGCAATAAATTAGTCCACTCTTCCAGATATCCAGTCGGCAATTCCTGTTCCAGCAAACTCCGGCCCGCGTCGGAATAGACTGGACAGTTGCGGCAGTGAATAAATGTTTTTAATTGAGGACAAGTGCGATCGCCCCCAACTCCGATCCGATTCCAGCAATCATCAGTCATTCGATTTTAGATTTTAGATTTTAGATTTTAGATTGTAGGGTGTGCACCGCGCACCAGTTTGTAGTTTGTAGTAGTTTGTAGGGTGTGCACCGCGCACCAGTTTGTAGTTTGTAGCGTGCGCACCGCGCACCAGTTTGTAGCGTGCGCACCGCGCACCAGTTTGTAGCGTGCGCACCGCGCACCAGTTTGTAGCGTGCGCACCGCGCACCAGTTGATTTAAGTGACATACTCCCACATCAACCTGAGTACAGGTATGATGTGGGCTTCTTAGCAGCCCGATGAAGGGTATGCAAGATTTCCTTCGCGGTACTGTCGTCCATAGTTCCTACTACAGAAAGATTCCCGCTACGGCGTTTTATTTTGGGGAAAATGTCCAACCCCAATTTCTTCAAATTAATCGAAGCGTTGATATCGCGATCGACCATTAAAGAATGTTGCTCGTCCCAATAGCTTCGCATACCGCAATCGGTGAAAACGATTTCATTCCGATAGCACAGAAGCATTGAGGTATAAGCAGGTTTTTGCGGAACGACGGCTGATCCAGCTTTTTCGGCTATGTATTCCAGCGTCTTGAAAAATTGACCAAACGCAGCATCCAGCCAAGACTTGTTTAGTCCTGATTTGGCTGATTGACCGTTTGGGAGGTAGTTACCCTCATCGTCTTGCTTAACTTTATTCCGCTTCGTTAAGCCTTTTAAGTTCAAATCTTCGTGAAAAAAGAATTTAGCTCCAGACCTGACAAGTTTGTGAGCTGTTTTATAGTGGAAGTCTTGGCGAGAACGCGCTATTTTTTGGTGCTGTCTCGCTTCTTTTTTTGCTAATTTCCGTCGGGCGCTACAGCCACGCTTCCGCTTATTCCGCTTTTTTGAAATGCGGTCTAACTTAGCTTGGTTTTTGCGAAGCGGTTTCAATGAAGGCAACTTTTCGCCCGATGACGTTGCTAAATAGACATCTTCATGCAGCACCGCATCTAACCCAATTGAGTTATCCCAGTTTGGGGTAACTTTGTCAGAAATAAACTGGGGTACTGAAGCGTCTTCAAGCATTATCTGGGCGAACCAACCATCAGCCTTTCTAGTTACACTAATTTGCTTGACGGTAAATCCATCGGGGATTGGGCGGTGCCTCCGAACTTTTATCACGCCCAACTTCGGCAATCGGATATAAAACCAATTCTTGCGAACCAACTTAATCCAATCGCTGTTAGCCGTAGAAAAAGTCATCGTCCGGTAATCAGCTTCAGTCTTGAATCGGGGTTTACCCGATCGACCGCCTTTACTATCCCCTACTATAAACCGTTCAAAGGCTTTATCTACTCGTTTAGAAACATCTTGCAGGATAGTTGAATCTACCTGCTTGAAGTCCAATAGCTCACCACTGTGGAAGACTTTTACTAGGTCTTTTTTGAGGGCGGGCAATTGTTGCTTTTGAGAGTAGTAGTTGGGCTTTTCGCGAGGCGCAGAGATGCTAGCAACCAATGGACAAGCATTTATAGCAGTGCGGTTTTTTTCCCACCAATCAAATCGATCGCCTAGCTGTCTGTTGTACCAATAGCGACAAATTCTCAACCAATGGTTGAGGGTTAATTTTTGATTGGTGTCGGGATAGAACTGATACTGATACGTTACTTTCATTGCGCTACGACCTTTACGCATTTGCTGGTCATAAAAATACCAGAAAATACTAGATAAAGTCAAGTAGTAATTTAATAATTGTGTCGAGTAATGATGCTAGCAGATAAAGATTTGTTGATCTCGTCATCCACACCTTCATTGCTCGCCCGCTATGCTGACGAGGACATGAAGATGTGGAATCCTCGGTTCACGCGCCTTTCATCCCACACTAATCGAAGCGATATAGTGTGGGGATTCCCGTCTGACTAGCTAAAAAAACCGACTCGATCCGCCGACTCCCTATTTACTTTAAAAACGCTAGCATTTCGTGGCGTAAACCGAGTGTAGCATCATTAACTTGCCCGATCGCCCCATTGATATCCCGGAGCGCCGACGCAGTTTGCGAAGAAGCCTCACTCAACTGCACCATCGCCTCGCTAATTTGCACAGCACCCTGAGACTGTGCATCCATCCCCTCATTCACCTCTTCAAAACGCGGAGTCAAAGCTTGCACCCGCTGGATAATCGATTCCAACTGCAAACTAATAGTTTGCACATCTTCCACCCCGCGGCGCACCTCATTAGTAAACTTATCCATTTCCATCACGCCAACACCCACCGCAGACTGCATTTCTTTAACCATATTTTCAATATCCAAAGTAGCCACCGCCGTTTGATCTGCCAGTCGGCGAATTTCCCTAGCCACCACCGCAAAACCCAACCCGTACTCTCCCGCTTTTTCCGCTTCAATAGCCGCGTTGAGCGAAAGCAAATTAGTTTGATCTGCCACCTTCGTAATCGTCGTGATAATACTGTTAATATTATTAGCTTTTTCGCTAATAACTCCCAATTTACCCGAGATCGCACTGGTAGAATCTGCTAATTTATTCATCGTGGATTCCATGCGACCAATTTCTTGTTTACCGCCGCCGGCAGATTGAGCAGCTTGGTGGGACATCTCCGAAACTTCATCCATTGTCCTCGCCAGTTGCATAGCAGTAGCAGCAATTTCTTTAGCCGTGGCTACTACTTCATTAGTCGAAGCCACTTGTTGATTCATCGTCGCTTCCAATTCCTTGCCGGAGGAGGCAATTTGGTTCGTAGATCCACTAATTCTGAGGCCCGACAGATCTATTTGATTTTCCAGAGTTTGGGATACCGTACTCGTGAGAAACAGTCCAAACAGTCCAGCCGTTAGCGGCCCGAGAATCATGCCCAAAATTACCCAGAATGTGGTTTGACTAATATCGTTTTTAGACTGCTGTTTAGCTAGTTGTCCCGTTGTTTCATTGATTTTGAGGTCTTCCAAGATTAAGTTAGTAGCTGATTCAAACGAGGATCGATTCGCTTTGGCGCGATCGCTCAATTGATTGTAAAACGCCCCAGCCCTTCTAGCAGCCTCGATATCGGGCGACTTAGTATTCCCTTGGCCAATCAGTTCGATCTGCCTTTTAAATGGGTTGAGAATTCCTAAACTCTCAAATCTTTTATTTAAATCTAAAAAAGCTTCGTGATTTTTCTTCCAGATATCCCATTTAGCCTGCAATTCTTTGTATATCTTATCTTCCTCCGCAGTTCTGGATGTGGTTTCATACTCTTTGAAACCCTCATTAATCTGCTCCCAAGCTTTCTGAATTCTCGTCAACTCACTTCTCCTTTCCTCTGGGCTGAGTTCCAGATCCAGTAATGCCCGTTCCGACGACTCAATTTGCGTTTGTCCTTCATTAACTTTCCACAATCCACTAACGCTCGGCAGGCTATTGTTAGCTAGCGTATCAATATGTCCACCTAGCCGATAAGTGCCACTCCAACCAATACAAGCCACAGCTAAAACAATCACAGCTAGAAAAATAAATGCAGCATTCAGGCGCTTTTTAAAACTGATATTTTTAAACATTTTCTACATCCTTATTGCTTACTTTAAACCGAGAAATTTCTTGACGCAAACCTTGAGATGCCTCATTTAATTGAGAGATAGCACCGTTAATTTCGCGCAATGCGCCCGCCGTTTGCGACGACGATTGACTCAGATACACCATCACCTCGCTAATTTGCTGAGCGCCTTCCGATTGAGCCTCCATACTCTGATTTACCACTGAAAAACGCGGAGTGATAGCCTGCACCTGCTCGATAATTTCAGTCAGTTGCCAGCTCACACTTTCCACATCCTCAACGCTATCATTTACTTCTTCAGTAAACTTGTTCATTTCCGTCACCCCAGTAGAAACTGCTGCCTGCATTTCTTTAACCATTTTTTCAATATCTAAAGTAGCAACAGCAGTTTGATCGGCTAAACGCCGAATTTCTCTAGCAACTACAGCAAAACCCATACCATATTTTCCTGCTTTTTCTGCTTCTATGGCAGCATTCAAAGAAAGTAAATTAGTTTGGTCAGCTACCTTGGTTATTGTAATAATAATTCGACTAATATTATTAGCTTTTTCGCTGATGTTGCTAAGTTGGCTAGAAATAGAAGTTGTGGCGGTTGATAATTCCCGCATGGTATTTTCCATGTGGCTTAAATTCCGCTGACCGCCCTCTGCTGCTATTGTGGTAGTTTGGAAGGTAGAAGTAATTCCCTGCATTGCTTGCTTCAGTTGTCGAGAAGTAGCAGCTATCTCTTTTGTAGTAGCTTCCACCTCTCTAATCGAAGCTGCTTGTTTGGCGATTACTTCCTCCAATTCCTTGCCAGAGGCAGCAATTTCATGAGAGGAAGCAGTTACTTGAAGACCAGAATTTTGTACTTGCCCGATCAAGGAACTTAGGCTTTGAGTCATGCTTTGGAATCCGGCGAGTAGTTTGCCAACTTCTCCCTGATAATTTGCTGAAATATTGGCAGTTAAATTGCCCGCCGATACCTCTTCTGCAACTTTTACTGCTATTCCCAAGGATTGCGCGATATTCCGGATAATTACCCAAGAAATTAACACCCCAACTCCGACAATAATCAAAGTGCTCGCCCCAGCAAAGTAAGTTGAAAAAATTTCAGCTTCCTGGGCGAATTTCTTTCTTTCATCCAAGAATCGATTTTCAGTTTCTTTGATTTCTGTGATTTTACCCCTCAACTTCGCCATAATTTCTAGTCCTGTTCCAGCACTTACTATTTTTTTTACCTCCTCTTCTCGACCAGATTTGCGGAGTTGAATAGTTTTTTCTAAATAATCGATTCTTTCTCTAATCAGGATTTGCAATTGACCGAGTTTTTCTTGTTGTGTCGGATTTTTCATCTTCTCTCTCAACTCTGCTAGTTGCACGTTAATGCTTGCATTTGCTTCATTGTATGGCTCTAAAAAATTCTCTTTTCCCGTGTACAGATAGCCGCGCTGACCAGTCTCAGCTTCCAGCAAAAGCATATCTAACTGTGCCAATTCTTGCAAAATTTTATGGCTCGAAGTAACGTTATCTAAAGACTTAACTAAAGTATTTTTAGTGTGTTGTGATACAATATTTGCTATAAGTATTAACGTAAAGATTGTACCAAACCCCCTCCACAAAATTTGTTGAATAGTTGACTTCTTCTGCACTGAATTTACCTCTTTTTTGCCTGCTACAAATAATGAATAAAATTTGATATTTTAGAGTTTAGATACTGACGAATATTGGGTGTGAGTAACTATCAATTGACTTTGAATCGCGAAATTTCGTGGCGCATCCCCTGGGCTGCTTCGTTCAAAAGGCCGATCGCACTATTGATTTCCCGCAAAGCATCAGCCGTTTGCAGGGAAGTTTCGGCCAACTGCGCCATAGTTTCGCTAATTTGCTGAGCTCCTTCCGATTGAGCTTCCATGCCTCTATTTACCGAATCGAAGCGGGGAGTGAGAGATTGTACTTGCTGAATAATTTCGGCTAATTGCACGCCGATGTTACGAATATCTTCCATCCCTTTGCTGACTTCATGGGAGAATTTATCCATTTCCATCACCCCAGTAGAAACGGCTGACTGCATCTCTTTAACCATGTTTTCAATATCGAGTGTGGCAACGGCTGTTTGGTCGGCTAGGCGGCGAATTTCGCGGGCGACGACGGCAAAACCCATGCCGTATTCTCCGGCTTTTTCGGCTTCGATCGCTGCATTTAAGGAAAGTAAATTAGTTTGATCGGCTACTTTTGTAATCGTGGTAACAATGCTGTTGATATTGTTGGCTTTTTCGCTAATGATTCCGAGTTTGTTAGAGATAGAAATGGTAGCATTTCCCAAGACTTTCATGGTATTTTCCATGCGAACTAACTCTTTTTGACCTGTGCTAGCTTCGCGGGCAGTTGACTCTGCCATGTGGGAAACTTCATCCATCGTTTTTACGAGTTTACCACTGGTGGCTGCGATTTCTTTGGCAGTAGCTACAACTTCGTTGGTGGATGCTGCTTGTTCGTTGACTGTGGCTTCTAATTGTTTGCCAGAAGCGGCTATTTGGGTGGCTGATGAAGTGATTTGTATGCCCGATGTTTGCACTTGTTTGATTAATCCGGCCAAACCGCGATTCATGCTGCGGAAGGAGTTCTCCAATTTGCTAATTTCGTCTTTGGTGTCGCTGACATGAACTTCTCCTGTTAAATCGCCGATCGACATTTTCTCTGCTACATCCACCACTCCGGCAATTTTAGCCCCTAACGGTTTGGCGATCGTATTGCTAAAGTACAGTCCAAACAGTACGGCCGTTAAAGGGCCCAGCAGCGTGCCTAAAATCACCCAGAACCGAGTTTGACTGATATCTTCGGTGGCAGCTTTGCCTGAGTCTGCTGCTAATTGGCGATCGTAGTTCAGGAGTTCCAGCATTCCCTCTGTCGCAGCTTGAAATGTAATTACTTTCTCGTTCAAAGCTTTGTCGTTCATTCTGTTAAGCACCTCAACTGCTGATGCAGCAGTTGCTAGTTCAGGTGATTTAGTTTTACCCTGTTTGAGCAAATCAATTTGGATTTGCCGGGGATTGACAATGCCTATTCTTTCATATTCTTTATTGAGTTCTTGGAATTCTTTGTGAGCCTCAGTCCACTTTTGCCACAGCGGTTTAAATTTTTGATAAAGTTTGTCTTCTTCCTCGTTGCGCCCAAGTTTATCGTACTCTTGAAAACCTTGATTTATCTGATTCCAAGCATTATTTATTCTCGCGATTTCTCGGCGTCTTTGGTCAGCATTGATTGCTTCGTTGAGCAGCATCCGATCGGAAGACTGCACCTGTGTTTGTCCTTCGTTGATTTTCCACAAAGCGACGGTGCTGGGATAAGCATCGTTGGCGATCGATTTCAGGTGCCCGGATAGCCGAAAATTTCCGCTGGCGCCGACTAAAGCTACAACAAGCACGATCGCCCCCATGAACACAAACGCAGCGATCATGCGTCTTTGCAAAGTCATATGCTTAAAAATATTGTCCATGCTTCGATTCTCAGTTATTACCAGAAAGAATTGGTTGAAAGCCTCTCCCTTTGAGGGAGAAATTAAACTCAGACTATTAATTACTCCAATCCTCTTCCTTGTAGGTAGAGGTCGCCCTCAACTGTCAACTGTCAACTATCAACTGTCAACTGTCAACTGAATTCTTAGGCTATTTTTCCATTCGCTGAATGCGCCGGCGGACGATCGCAGCACCGGCAATATCTCCTCGCTCTTCTTTGAGCAAAGCTAGGTGAATTAGTCCTTCATAGTGATCCGGCTTGAGGTAAGTTGCTTTTTGGAAAGATTGCTCAGCTTGTTGGCGATCGCCCCTTGCTTGATAAACTTGGCCCAATAAGACGTAAGCATCAGCATTCGTGGGATTTTGACTGAGGTAAGTTTCGCACAGTTTGGCCGCTTCCTGCAATTGTCCGCGATCGGCCAAACGTCGCGCTGCGTCTAAATCCGCACTCGCAGACTTAGCAGGATCTGGTGGTGGGGCGATCGCCCGAATTGGCAAAATCCCCGAATTCTCATTCTCTCTCGGATATTTTTGATGGGAAGTAGAGGATTTACTGTTAATACTTGGCAACTGATCGCTGCGAATATTTTCCCTATTTCCCGCGTGTTTAAACTCTCGAACAATTCGCGAATAACTGATATTAGTCGGCTCTTTTTTGACCTGAACTTGCGGGCTGTCTGGAATATCTGTTTTGCGGTAAGCAAATGCTAGGGAATGACGCACCGAGACAAATTGAGGAGGCAGTTTCTGCCCGCTTTCTGAGTGACCCAAAAATAATATTCCTGTTTTGTTTAACAATCGATTTAACAGTTGAATGGTCTGATTTCTGCCTGTTTGATCGAAATAAATTAACACATTGCGACAAAAAATTGCATCGTAAGGAAGTTGGTTAGATAAAAAATAGCTATCTAGAATATTACCCTGAATCAAATTAACTTTCCTTCTCACCAAGTCGTTCAACTGATAAAGATCTCCCGGCAGCGGAGTAAAATAGCGATCGCGAAAATCTAAGTTTTTGTCGCGGAAAGAGTTTCTGCCGTAAACTGCGCGCTGGGCTTTTTTGAGAGCAACTTTGCTGATGTCTGCCGCATCGATGCTGAAGTTGATCGGATTTAAACCAGCGTCTAGTAGGGCGATCGCGATCGAGTAAGGTTCCTCTCCCGTCGAACAAGGAAGGCTCAACACGCGCAGGGTTTTGCCGGGATTTTGTGGAAACCATTCCGAAAGCGCGTAGCGGCTCAAAAAAACAAAAGGTTCGCGATCGCGAAAAAACCAAGTTTCCGGTATCACTACAGCTTCGATTAATTCTTCCAATTCTGGAGGGGATGTTTGCAATTTTGTCAAGTAAATACTGATATCCGTTAAACCGCAATCTTCCATCCGACGGTTTACGGCTCTAGTAATTGTATTAGACCCAATAGTCAGGGCATCTAAACCAATTTTTTGTCTGAGTAGAGCTTCAATCAGTTGACAGTTGACAGTTGACAGTTGACAGTTGACAGTTGACAGTTGACAGTTGACAGTTGACAGTTGACAGTTGACAGTTGACAGTTGACAGTTGACCAATTACCAATTACCAATTACCAATTACCAATTACCAATTACCAATTACCAATTACCCATTGCCAATGACTAATGACCAATTACCCATTGCCAATGACTAATGACTAATGACCAATTACCCATTGCCAATGACCAATAACCAATAACCAATAACCAATAACCAATAACCAATAACCAATAACCAATAACCAATAACCAATGACCAATGACTAAATCTCAGTCTTCCTGCTGGGGAAGCAGATAAGTTTTTTGGGATTCAGGCAGCAGATGTTCTACCCTGACAAATTGAATCATACCGCGATCGTCTGCAATCATTTCTCCCAAATAAGGAGTGCTGTCAATCTTAATGCCGGGACTAACAAATTCGGTTTCTGGTTTGTCGAGAGTTTCTGTCACCCGTTCCGCCATCAGCCCTAAAATTAGGGGGCCGTGCAAACTGTGGTTGTTCCCCTCAGAAGTATTGGGAAACTGGCAATTGACTAAGACAATGCGCGTGCTCAAGTAAGCGCGGGCGGCCGTCCCCTGTATCATTTGGCACAAATCAATGACCGGGACGAGATGTCCTCGGTAGTTAAACAAGCCGGGAATGTATTCCGGCGCGCTGTGGAGTTTTTTCAAGGTGACAGTGGGAACTACTTCGACTACGCGCCTGCTATCGAGGGCATAGCGATCGTCCCCGACATAAAAAAGTAACATCAACATAGGGATACCATTGGAGATTTTAGATTCTGAAAGTCGGTCGAAAAAGCATTTTCAGAAATTTCGCTTAGTTTTGCAACAATTACGATTCTTTTGGAATTCTAGAGCTATCTTGGAAAAAGTGTATTTTCTGGAGACTCAACTTCTATGGGTTGGTTTAAAAGACTGTTTGGAATGGAAAAGCCTGAAGAGCAGGCTCAACCGATGGCAGAAGTAGTACAGCAAGCTGCCGAAGCACAATCGATTGCTCCTGCTAAAGTCGGCCCAGACGGAAATTTTGACGAAAGCGGCCTGGCGAAGCGGGTGGCCTTGGCTTTTGACGGCGATTCAGAAGTTGCTGATATCGAGACTGTTTGGGTTGCTCAGCTCAGCGGCACGGTTGTTCTCAAGGGTCAAGTTCCCAGTCAGGAAGTTCTTGACAAGTTGGTGGCCATTGCCTCTGCTGAAGAGGGTGCGACGGGCGTGCAAACCGATCAAGTGACAGTCGGGTAGTTCTTCGGATCTCAATCAGTTTCGTTCTGAGTACGATCGAATTAGTCAAAGCTCGATAAAACCCGCTGCGGCGGGTTTTTTCCTGCCTTCTCACCCTCAAAATATTAATTTTTGTAAGTAAGCGCGCTTTAGTTAAAAAACAGTATAATTGAATACAGAAACTAAATAAGTTTTAGGTAACAAAAAGCAAACCTGACCTGACCCCGCCCAAAAACGGGTACAAGCCGGGACACTCATGAGGGTCGATCGCAAAATTTTAGACGAAAGTCCCAGCTACCAGATTCATCTGTAAAGTAAATCTAAAATCGACTGACGATCGTTTTTATCTCAATATAAGGATCGAAAAATATGAAACTCACTTATCGCGGTGCCAACTACGAGTACGACATTCCGACAGTGGATATGATCGAAGGGGAAGTCGCGGGCAAATATCGGGGTCAAGACTGGAACTATCGGTATCCGAGACACCTGGCTGTCCCCAAAAAATACGGCGGTATCAACTCTACCACAAAGCGAGATTTTCAAGCCCAGCAGGATGTCACAACAGTTGGCGTAGCTTGCGCGGCGGTTGAATCTGCACCAACTGCTGCGGATTTGGCGCAAGTTCACCGGGTGCATATTTGCAATATTCTCGATCGGCGGAAACAAGTAGCCACAGCCAAAGGTGATGAAAGATTACTGCGCTTGCTAGAAAGAGAGTGGCAGCAAATGGCCTGTTAGGAAATAGCTTGGGAAAATTACAATCCCCGGTTCAATAACCAAAAAATAGGTTTGTAGTGAGGACTTCAGTCCGCATAAATCCAAAAACTCGCATTCCTCACTACCAAAACCTCGATCGCGCTTAACTAACCGAAGATAATATAAACTACGATCTTAAATTCAGCATCAAAAGCAAGTCAAGAAAGTGACAAAAATCCAACTTGCCTATCCCAAAATTCCCGACAGCAAAAACGCTCCATTAGATAAGTGCACAGCCTTTGAAAAGTACGATGGCACTAATCTGCATTGGGTTTGGGAACAGCAACTGGGCTGGTATGCGTTTGGAACACGTCGCGACAGATTTGATTTAGACGATCGGGGAATTGCAGAATTTAACGCTGCACATCCGGGTTTGGAGGAAGCGCCGCAGATTTTCGTCAGAGACTTCGCGAAATCTCTGGAAGTTGTATTTCAGGCGAACCCAGAATATCACAGCCCAGAAATCACGGTATTTACAGAGTTTTTTGGTGCTAGCTCATTTGCAGGAATGCACAAACAGGAGGAACCCAAAAATTTGGTGCTGTTAGACGTGCAGGGCGATCGAGGTATTGTCGATCCAGAGCAATTCCTTCGAGATTTCAGTTTAGTAAACATTGCCAGAGTTGTGTATCGCGGAAAGTTGACAGGCAAATTTATCGATGAAGTCCGTCAAGGAAAATACGGTGTAGCCGAAGGAGTTGTTTGTAAAGGAAAGGATAAGGCTAACAGTATCTGGATGGTCAAGATTAAAACTATGGCTTACATGAAAAAACTGCAACAAGCGTTTAAAAATGATTGGGAGACATATTGGGAATAAAATAGCGTTCGATCGATACCACGATTTTGTAGGGCGGGTTCGCCAAGATATCCAGCACAAATCCGAAATCTTGTCAACCCGCCCCGCCTCGATCGAGATCTGACGATCGCTAAATCGAACACGATCTCAAGGGCGAAACCGATTTAAATAACTGAAACTGGTTCCAGCACTTTTTGCTGTTTTGCGCGATCGATGGTTTCTAGCTGTTGCAGCAGTTGCGCTTTCACTTCATGACGGTAATTAAAGAAATGTTCGCCCAGGCCTAAAACAGTCATGTAATCGTAGAATAGACGAGGTTTAATCAGAGCGATCGGCATCATTTGCCACCAGAAACGAAACCGCGTCGAACGCATGACACCCTGACGCCAACAAACAGCCAAAAAATAGAACTTAATTGGGGCAATACTTAAGTGGATAAAAGCCCACTATAATAATTAAATACTCACATCGAAACGGCTAAAATATAAATAGATTATGTATTATTTATTTAATTGCTCCTTGATTCTTAAACAAAAACTTATAAAATCTTGAAAATTCAGTAAATGATCTGAATTTGCCTCAACTCTTGCCATCAGTTGTTTAAGATAATATTCTTCTTGCACTTCTCTCGGTCTAGGTTTACTATAAGAAAAATGCGTTTTTGAAGCCAAACTACGTTCTTTAAAAATTTCTCTAAGATAACCTTCATGAAACAAAGCTTTTGTTTTATATCCAAAAATATCCTTTGTATTTTCCCCATCTTGAACAAATTCACTCGCTAAATCTTCAGGATTATCTTGACTGACATCAAAATATTTAATATATTGCTTCAAAATTTCATTATGTTGTGGATTTCTCACAAAAAATTTTCGATTTCCTAAAAACCAAGTTTCCAGACAAACTTTCTGCACAATAACTTCGAGTTGACAATTTACCGGTAGAGATTGAAAAGGTTTATCTTTTAATTCCGACTTAATTTGCTCATCAGCTTCCGCTTGTTTCTCCGAAACTGTAAAACGATCTGCGTCTGTGAATAAAACCAAGTAATTATATTGAGGAAATAGGTTTATTTCTTGGATAGCATTAGCAGTAACTCTATAGCAACTAGGAACGCCCATATCACTTTCGTAATAATAATTATTCTGAATTACCGCATCAAAACTATCCACTTCCGTCAACTCTGGAAGCAGCACAGATAACCACTTTTTATAAACAATCGGTTCTGTCTTTCCTTCAAATACAAAATACAAATTCATACTACGATTGTTTTTCGAGAATTTTGTTTAACTGAATAAATGCGTCTTGTTTAGATTTACCTAGATGATAATCCGAGGCATTACAGGTTCTAATGTGTCCGCCTTGTCGAGTAACAATTTTCCAATATTCATAGGGAATATTATTTATAATATAAGGGTGATGACTTGTGGCAATAAATTGCAAGGTTTTATTTTCGTGAATCAGGTCATCAGTTAAGATATCAATACAATTAATTCCCAAACTATTCTCAAATTCATCAATCAATATTACCGAACCTTCATTTGACAGAAAAATTTCGCCAAGATGAATAATTGTACGTAACATACCCGAAGACATCCTATCTTCCCTAATCCATTTAGGCACAGATTTCTCTTTGATAGAAATAACAGGGACAAATATATCAGCAAATCCTTTGAACAAGTCGTCTGTTTTAAAAGGCTCAACTCTGACATCTTCGATTTGTTGAAAAACATCAATGAATCTTGACTTAATTGCTTCAAAAATATCTAACTTATTTTCATAAATCAGATATAGCTTAGTTCTAATATCCTCATCGCTATTTACTATGCTCTGTAAGGTTTGATATTTGTTTTTAATCGAGTGCAAAGATTGCTTTGAGCTTCTAAGACGCAGACCGTTGATTGTATGGTCGCGATATTCTATTTTATTTAGAGCATCAAAAGCTTCTTTTATAACAGTTTCTTCTTTTAATAAATACATCATTGATTGATGTGAAGAAAGCTTTGGTATTTGGCTATTTTTGAATTTTATATCCTCTTTATTCCGCTCAAATAATACCTCATTTTTTGAAATCAGTTTTTCATGAATAAATGATGGTTTTTCATTTTCATCTGGGTTTTCTTTTTCAGGATCGTCAAAATTTAGTTCATTGGTTTCAACAGTATCAAAACCACCTTCCCAAATAAATTCAGTGCCGTTTACAGTAGAAAATATGATTTTCCATTCCAATCCATTGATAGCTTTTCCATTGGCTATACGTTTTAAATCGATAATTCCACGCAAGATTTGGGTTTTGCCTGCACCTGATATGCCAACTAAAAGAGTTAAATTGGATGAAAATTTAATTTCATCAAAATCCCAACCCAAAAAATGATTTTTTAATTGGAGTGAAATAATTTTCATAAGTTAATTCTTTTTGTTCAAATTGCTAAAAATATTTAAATTGTTGCAGTTGAGCAATATTGTAGCATGGAAGAAAGAGGAGACGATCGCAAAACTTCAACCCTAAAATAGGCTGAAAATCTCTCCCCACTTCCCCCATCAACCCTTGACACAAACTACCTGCTTCAGAGTCGCCACAACTTCCACCAAATCCGACTGCTGACTCATCACCTCCTCAATCGGCTTATAAGCCCCCGGAATTTCATCTAAAAATTCCTCATTTTTTCGACACTCAACCCCCTCAGTTTGCCGCACAAAATCATCGAGAGTGAATACATTCTTCGCCTTACTGCGAGACATCAATCGCCCCGCACCGTGAGAACAAGAACAGTAACTTTCCACATTTCCCTTACCTTTAACAATAAAAGATTTCGCCCCCATCGAACCTGGAATAATCCCCAAATCGTCAACTTGCGCGCGCACAGCACCTTTGCGAGTCACATACACATCTTCCCCAAAATGCACCTCTTTTTCCGCATAATTGTGGTGGCAATTCACCTGCAACAGCGGCTTCGTAACTTTGCCACCCGCGAGATGCTTTTCCACAATTTTCTTAAACCGATTCATCATGATATCGCGATTAAAACTCGCATAATCCTGTGCCCACTGCAAATCGTGCCAATAAGCAGCAAACTCCGGCGTACCCGCTACAAAATAAGCTAAATCTTTGTCAGCCAAACTAATTTCTGCGAGTTTAGCTAAGTCTTTGGCAGTGTCGATGTGGTGTTGGGCTAGCAGATTGCCGATACCGCGCGAACCAGAGTGCAGCATCAGCCAAACCGAGTTTTCGGTGTCAACGCAAACCTCAATAAAATGATTGCCGCCGCCGAGGGAACCTAACTGTTTTAAAGCTTTATTATCTTGGTGCTGGACTCCTTGATGCAGTTCCTTGAAATCGCCCCATCTTTGCCAGTTGGTGACAGATTTTTCGACTTCTTTGTTTTCTGCAAATCCGACGGGAATTGCTGCTTCGATATCGAGGCGAATTTGTTTGAGTTTGCCTTCTAATTTGTTGGCGCTGAATGGCATTTTTACGGCCATCATCCCGCAACCAATATCCACGCCCACAGCAGCCGGAATAATTGCTTCTTTTGTGGCAATTACTGAACCGACTAAAGCTCCTTTTCCTAAATGTACGTCGGGCATTAATGCGACGTGTTTGAATACAAAGGGCAAAGATGCTACATTGGTTGCCATCTTGGTCTCTTTGTCGCCCAGGGCGTGATTTGCCCAGGATAATACTGGTTTTGGGGTGGATATTTCTAATTTTTCGTAGGGCATTTTTGTTTAAATATATTTAACTCGATCTACTGTGTAGTATATTTGTAGCACAAATATCGGCTAAGGTCAATAGCCCGATCGCCCAAAACGCGGTTTTCAACCAAAAAACTTACTTCAAACCTCGAATATCCGTTAAAAACCCCGATCGCAGGCAGAAAGTTTGTAGTGAGGACTTCAGTCCTCCAAAAGAGCGCCCTACAAGCTCAACCCGCTCGCAGTGCACACCCTACAGGCTACTTACAGGCGGTTATTTGTCGATCGCAAATATTAGTTGTTTCAGCACATCCAACCGCGAACAGTTCCAGTAATCGATGTGGGAAACGATTAAACCGTCGCCGTTAACCTTCAGTTCGCTTCTACCCGCGATCGCCATTTTCGGTTTCCAAGGTAGAGGCGCGATCCAACTCAGAGTCCAGCGAGTTTGTACAGTATCTCCAGACTGAGAAATATCGTGCAAGTCGAGTTTAATCTGTTGAAAAAAAGTTCCCATAAACCCGATCATTTTTCGGTAGCGATCGACTCCAGTAAATCGATTTACTGGGTCTTCAAAATAAACATCTTTTGCATAAATGCTGTAAGTCTGATTTTCAGGAAATCTGCGGTAGTCATCTTTAAGAATTTCCAGAATATTCATTATTATTAATCATACGCCTTAAATCACTATAATATAATCATACCAAAAAATAGGGTTTCCCATCCGGGTTCCCAGGATTCCCCAAGTTTTTAGAACAGGGTATAAATTCCAGTCTTAAAAACCTTGTCCTCAACTGTCAACTGTCAACTATCAACTGTCAATTATGATCGACCTCTACACTTTTACCACACCGAACGGCCGCAAAGTCTCGATCATGCTCGAAGAAATAGGTTTACCCTACAACGTGCACGTCATAGACATCAGCAAAAACGACCAATTTAGCCCGGAATTCATCGCCATCAACCCCAACAGCAAAATACCCGCTATAGTCGATCGCGATAACAGCATTACAGTCTTCGAGTCAGGCGCCATCCTGATCTATCTAGCCGAAAAAGCAGGCCAATTTCTGCCCACCGACAAACACAAATACTTTCAAGTCATGGAGTGGCTGATGTTTCAAATGGCCAGCGTCGGGCCAATGTTCGGACAACTAAACCACTTCAGACGTTTTGCACCCGAACAAATTCCCTATGCAATTCAACGCTACGAAAAAGAAACCTTGCGCCTCTACGGAGTATTAGATTCTCAACTAGCAAAATACGAATACATTTGCGGCGAATATTCGATCGCGGATATCGCGACTTATCCGTGGGTGGCTATTTACGAATTTCAAGGATTAACCCTCGACAACCATCCCCACCTCAAACGTTGGGTAGAAAACTTGCAGAAGCGTCCCGCCGTTGAGCGCGGTATGGCTGTTCCAGCTATACAAAAATAGCACTTTTTGTAGCGGGCTAGGAGCAACGCCCCACAATCAAATATTCTGGTTTTGGGCGGGCTAGAAGCCCACCCCACAATCAAATATTCTGGTTTTGGGCGGGCTAGAAGCCCACCCCACAATCAAATATTCTGGTTTTGGGCGGGCTAGAAGCCCACCCCACAATCAACTTCACTCTTTCTTTGTGGAACGGGCTTCTAGCCCGTTCAAAAAAATCCCTCAAACCTAATCAGCAAAGTGCTTAATAATCGCTTCAGCAAACTCCGAACACTTTAACTCAGGTACAGGCGGCTCCATCAACCTTGCCAAATCGTAGGTAACTTCACCGTTAGAAATTGCCGCGCCCAAACCCTTCTTAATCAAATCTGCGGCTTCCTGCCATCCCATATATTCTAACATCATCACCCCCGACAAAATCAGGGAACCGGGATTAACTCGATCGAGACCGGCGTGTTTCGGTGCAGTACCGTGAGTCGCCTCAAAAACAGCACATTCATCACCAATATTCGCACCGGGGCCCATGCCCAATCCGCCGACAATTGCTGCGGCAGCATCTGACAAATAATCGCCGTTTAAATTCATGGTTGCCAAAATTGAATATTCGGCTGGTCGAGTTTGAATTTGTTGGAAAATACTGTCAGCAATCCGGTCATTGACCATGATTTTTTCTTTCCACTTTCCGCTACCGTGACTTTCCCAAATTGCGGACAGAACATCGGCAACTTCTTTACAAATTACTGCTTGTTTTTCCGGAGTCAAAGCATCGTAGCCCGGATCTATTTGGCGGGCATTTTCTTCTAAGCTAATCTCGGAATTGTGCTCTTTGTTGCCGAGAATCCAGGACTCTCTTTCTGTTACGCAATCAGCACGAAATTCGGTGGTTGCCAACTCGTAACCCCAATCTCGGAAACCTCCTTCGGTGTATTTCATGATGTTGCCTTTGTGCACCAAGGTTACTTGCTGCTTATCTTTTGGCAACCGCAAAGCGTGGGTAATTGCCCGCCGCACTAAACGCTGAGAACCACTTTTGCTAATTGGTTTAATGCCGATCGCAGAATCGAGGCGTATTTGTTTTTTGCCGTGTTCTGGCGTTGCAGGAATTAACTCATTGTTGAGGTATTCAATTAGTTTGTTACCGATTTCGCTGCCTTGTTTCCATTCAATTCCCAGGTATATATCTTCTGTATTTTCCCGGTAAATAATTACATCTAGCAGTTCGGGAGTTTTGTGCAGCGATGGGGTGCCATCGTAATATTTGCAGGGCCGCACGCAGGCGTAGAGGTCAAATATTTGGCGCAATGCTACGTTGAGCGATCGAATTCCGCCACCTACTGGGGTTGTCAGCGGGCCTTTGATGGCGACGCCGTACTCTTTGATGGCATCTAGGGAATCTTGGGGTAAATACTGGTAAGTACCGTAGACATCGCAGGCTTCGTCGCCTACGTAAATCTTGAACCAGTTGATTTTCCGCTGGCCTCCGTAAGCCTTTTCTACGGCAGTATCCATGACTTTCTGGGATGCTGGCCAGAGGTCTACGCCCGTACCGTCACCGCGTATGAAGGGGATAATTGGGTCGTTGGGGACGATCGGCGAACCGTCTTTGAATGTAATTTTAGAACCAGTTGTGGGGGCTACAATCTTTTCGTACATATCTTAACAGTGCGGATAGCAATTCTCCTTATTTTGCCACGATTATCTGTCTAAACCTCAAATTTTTCTAAATAATTGCCAAAAATTTGGATGACTTTATTTTTTACCGCACAGCAAAGCAGATGAACGCAGATAAACGCAGATTCTTTTGATGATGTCTTTATTTGCGATATTTTTCCTTCTGCATATTCTTTTTCACAACCCACAAAATAAAGCCGATGACAATAGTCACGGCAACTATTTTGGAAACGGGAGCGAGGTAATCATCTACAAGTGCATAATTTTCACCTAATTTATATCCGGCAAAAGTGAGGAAACTCACCCACAAAATTGTGCCGATTGTTGAGTAGACTAAAAACGGGATTAAAGCCATATTGTTGATGCCGGCGGGCAGGGAAATCAGAGTGCGAACTCCCGGTACCAGGCGACACAAAAATACGGCTTTGTTGCCGTGTCTGTTAAACCATCTATTTGATTTGTCAATATCTGCACCGGATACTGTAATCCATTTGCCATATTTGTCTGCTAAATTTCTCAAGCGTTCTTCGCTCAATAATTTGCCGGCATAGTACCAGGGAAGTGCTCCGAGAATGGTGCCGATTGTCCCTGCTGCGATCGCCAGGGTTAAGTCCATATCGCCCTTCGATGCGGTGAATCCTGCCAGCGGCATGATCAATTCTGAGGGGATCGGCGGGAACAAATTTTCTAAGAACATCAACAGTGCAATGCCGAGATAGCCCATCGACTGCATTGTGTTAGTTATCCATTCAACCATTTTGATTTAATAATTGGTAATAGGTAGTCAGTAGTCAGTAGTCATTAGTCAGTAGTTTGCTCGTTCCTAGGCTCTGCCCATTGGTGACAACTTAAGACTGAAAGCCCTGAGAAATGTCGTTTTTACCTGAGTCTAGATCCCCCTAAATCCCCCTTAAGAAGGGGGACTTTGAGAAGATTCCGGTTCCCCCCTTATTAAGGGGGGTTAGGGGGGATCTAGACTTCGACACAAACAAGAAAGACTATCGGTTTAACATTAACTTGCCAGCAATGGGATTGCCGCTACAACTCAATACTATGATTAAGTGCCCGAAGTCCAGGAGTTGGTGTACTCAATTTGATCGGGAGTCAAGGTATCAATGTAAATACCCATTGCTTCCAATTTGAGACGCGCGATTTCTCTGTCAACTTCCACAGGGATTGAGTGAATACCTGGCTCTAGTTTGCCTTTGTTTGTGACAAGATGTTCGGCGGCTAAAGCTTGGTTGGCAAAGCTCATATCCATCACGGCGCTAGGGTGTCCTTCGGCGGCTGCCAAGTTGATCAAACGGCCTTCGCCCAAGACAATAATCGACTTGCCGTTATTGAGACGGTATTCTTGAGTGAAAGAACGTACTGTCTTCACGCCAGTGCTTTTTGCACCGAGGGATTTGAGGTCAATTTCGATGTCGAAGTGACCGGAATTGCAAACCATTGCGCCGTCTTTCATGGTGTCGAAATGTTCGGCACGAATGACGTGTTTGTTGCCGGTGACGGTGATGAAAATATCTCCGACGGTGGCTGCTTCGTCCATTGGCATGACGCGGAAACCGTCCATCACTGCTTCGATCGCCCGAATCGGATCGATTTCGGTGACAATTACGTTGGCGCCCATGCCGCGAGCCCGTTGTGCCGTGCCTTTGCCGCACCAACCGTAGCCTGCAACTACAATATTTTTACCGGCTAACAAGATGTTGGTAGCGCGGATAATGCCGTCTAGAGTGGATTGACCGGTGCCGTAACGGTTGTCGAAGAAGTGCTTGGTGTCGGCGTCGTTAACGTTCATGGCTGGGAAAGTCAGCACGCCATCTTTCAACATCGCCCGCAGACGTACAATGCCTGTGGTGGTTTCTTCGGTAGTTCCGATCAAGTCGGAAATTTGGTTGGGGCGGTGCTGGATCAGGGCTGCTACCACGTCGCTGCCGTCATCGATGATGATGTTTGGACGGTGATCTAGGGCTGTGTTAACGTGACGTTCGTAGGTAGCCGCGTCTTCTCCTCTCAGGGCGAAGACGGAAATGCCGTAGTCTTCAACTAGGCAAGCTGCTACGTCATCTTGGGTGCTCAAGGGGTTGCTAGCGATGAGTACAGCGTCTGCACCGCCCATTTTCAGCGCGATCGCCAAATGAGCTGTTTCTGTGGTGACATGGCAGCAAGCTGAAATACGGATGCCTGCGAAGGGCTTTTCTTTAGCGAAGCGTTCTTGAATTTGACGCAATACCGGCATTTCGCGGCCGGCCCACTCGATACGTTGCTTGCCCAACGGGGCGAGGGATAAGTCTTTGACTTCGTGTTTAATTTTGACGGATGTAGCTACCATTTATGTTATTTCCCAGAAATCATTCAACTTTGTTAGTTGTACCAGATTAACCTAGGTCGCTGCAAGTTCCCCGATTTATAGATATTGTGCCCGATCGACCTTTTTGACACACACCAGTCTCGCACTCCTCGCCATCAATCTTTTTTATTAGCGCGGCGTTCTTGAATTATATGAATAACTGAAGGCACAAAAGAAAGTACAATTATTACACCAACAATCGGCAGTAAATATTGGTCAACTTTGTCCGGAGGAATCATCTTTCCCAAAAAATAACCGAGTAGAGTCAGCCCCACCGTCCACACAAACCCGCCGATCAGGTTGTAAAACATAAAAGTTTTGTATTTCATTGCCGCCACTCCCGCCACTATCGGTGCAAAAGTGCGGACAATTGGCATAAATCTCGCCAGTACAACTGCTTTTTGGCCGTGTTTTTCGTAGAAGTTTTCGGTTTTATCTAAATATTCTTTCTTAAACAGCCAGGAATCTTCCTTGTTAAATAAGCGACGGCCCCAGCGGTGTCCAGTTGCATAGCCCACATTATCGCCAGCCACCGCGCAGACAAAACACCCAAAAATTAGCGTCCAAATATTCATAGAGTTTGGCCCCGACGCCACAATTCCCGCAGCAAATAGCAAGCTGTCTCCCGGCAGAAAAAAACCGAACAGCAATCCGGATTCTGCGAACACAATAGCCCAAATTCCCAAATAGCCGAAGGTTTTAATCAGTTGCTGCAAATCAAAATTCATCTTTCTGTTTTTCCGGGGAATGAACTCAGCAGTACATATGACATCTCGGATATCATTGTCTGTTGAATATAGCATAAACGAGGGTCAGGCAAAATAATAAATTAGCCAGCGATCGATATATTTACCTAAAAATTTTTAGTTCAAATTTAACAATGGGCGCCATAATTCAACAAATCCAAACTAGCTTGTTAAATCTGCTGGGTCAAGCGATCGAGGCAATGCCTTCAATAGCAGCGGCTGTGGTAGTTATTGTGCTGACGAACACGGCAGCAAAGTTTGTTAGCCTCGCAGTCTCGGCAGCTACTCAACAGACTGTCAAAAGTTTATCCTTGCGATCGCTCTTGGTGCAGATAGCCTTTGCCCTCACTTGGGCGGCTGGCAGTTCGATCGCCTGCGTCATTGCTTTCCCGGCTTTGCGTCCCGGAGACATCATCGGTTTGTTAGGATTGGGTTCAGTAGCTGTTAGTTTTGCCTTCCAAGATATCTTCAAAAACTTTTTAGCAGGCATCTTGATGCTGTTGCACGAACCGTTTCAATTAGGCGACCAGATAGTTGTAGAAGGCTTTGAAGGTACTGTTGAAGAGATTTCGATGCGTTCAACTCAAATTATGACTTATCAGGGAGAGCGAGTGATTGTGCCGAATGCGATCGTCTTTACCAATTCAGTGCGGGTACTCACTGCCATGCCACACAGGCGAACTGACTTGCCTTTAATTTTGGACTACGATACCGAACCTTCCTTGGCAATTGAAACCTTGGTCAAAGCTATTTCTGAAGTCGAAGGTGTTTTTTCGCAACCAACCCCAGAAGTAGATATTTCAGGTCTTAACGATGGTTCTTTGCATCTGATTGTCCGTTATTGGACGCTGCCGGAACTTTTCACAGGTGCGACGGACAAAAACCAGGGCTGTGGTGGCGATTCTAGCCGCGTGCGATCGAGCGGAGATTAAAATTCCTCAACCCGTACCCGTGAATTTGTATAAGTTACACTCCTCGAACAACTCTGCGTCAAATTCAGCTAGCGACGCATAATTAAGGATCGCAAATTAAATAATTTACACAAGTTTGTGGAATGGGCGTCCCGCCCGTCCAGAAAGGACGGGCGGGACGCCCATTCCACAAGAATAATAAAGATTGTAAGTTATTTAATTCTCATTCCTAAGCTACTGCCAGAGTGGGAGAGTGGGAGAGGGGGAGAGAGGGAAAGGGGGAGATGGGGAGATGGGAGCATCTCAATTTTTGCAAAAAGCATTTTTTATTCTAGTGCTGTCCCCGATCGCGTATTTTATAAGCCAATACGGTTGACTTAACGCTTTTTGACGAATGTCATCTCAGGATTTTCTAGGCAATACAGGCATTTCTTGAAAGTCAGATTGTTCTTAAGTCAACCGTATTGTTTTATAAGGAATGAGAATTAAATAACTTCCACAAGTTTGTGGGATGGGCGTCCCGCCCGTGCTTTTTGGACGGGCGGGACGCCCATCCCACAATAACAATTAAAATTGTAAGTTATTTAATTTGCGATCCTAAGCAAGCGAGTGGGGACAGCACTACAAATGCAAAACAGAGATTCTCCCTGCGAAACATCCTCTTCCCTTTTCCTTCTTCTTTCTTCCTTATTCCTGATGACTACTGACTAATGACTTCTTTCTTCAAGCAAAAGGCGAGCCGATTTCCCATCAGCGCGCCTGAAAATTTTATGCTTTTTTTGTCAAACGTAATTGAACAGATCGTTCCGTTTCAAAAAATTATCAAACTGTCTTGCTAGCGCGGCGGCGGCGGGCTGCAACCAAGCCGCCCAAACCGAGAGCCAAACCAGTCATGGTAATCGGTTCGGGAACTGCTTCTGCGCTGACGGTGAAGTCTTGGAAGTCTGCGTCGTTACCGCCACCGCGATCGTCAAAGGAGATCAGAGTGCCTCCGTTAGACAGAGAAGCTGTTCCATTTGTATAGCTTCCAGCAGCTTGGAAAGCGTTTGTTGTTTCTCTGCCGAGCGCTGTCCACAACGAGGATCCGCCAAACACGGCTTGTTGGGTGCCAGCGTTCAATGCCGAGGTCGAGTAGACAGTGCCGCCATCGCCGCTGTTGAGTCCCAAAGTGTAAACTTGATTTGCCAGGAATGTGAATACTGCTGTTCCCGAACCCAAGACTGTATTGCCCAAAGATCCTTTCCATTCGTTCTGGTCGCCATTGTCAGAGGATTTAGTTTCCGAAAACAGCGTGCTAACTAGAGATGTCACCGAGCCCACGCTGTAAATTCCCAAAGAGGAAGTGTAGCCACCGTGAGACTCTTTGAAGTTAAACTTGACATCTGTATTGTTGGCGAAGGTGATACCGTTGGTACCAAAGGAGAAGGCTTGGGCTGGAGATCCTGCCCCTAACAAAGCGGTGGCGACTGCGGTAGCTGTTAGGGCGGATAAGAGTTTGGTATTCATGACCTGATTCCTTGTGTTGCAATAATTAATTAATAATTTCATTATCTGATAGTTTGTGTTTGTTTTTTTCACTTTATGTGAATTTTGACCAACTCTTTATCAAGCCTTTACAATACCTTTATAAATGCTGTCGAGCCAATCGGTAAGCGGGCGATCGCTCCCTAAAAATACACACCAAAAATTATAAAAATTAGGGCTATAAACCTTGCACTCGCGGTCATGCGAGCGCTAACCCCCAACATAGATTTCGGTGAGTTTATCCTAATTTTTAATTTTCTTCCAAGTCTAAATCTTTAACAGCCAACACTTAGGTACAAACACTGTCAGTCTATTTTAGATTTTAGATTTTAGATTTAGTTGCACGATTGAATCTGGGAGATTGAACTCGGGTAGAAAATTTTGGCTTGTACCCTGACGCTCGTGCACGTGGGACGGTACCTGTTTTTGGGCAGGGTCACTGTCTGGGAATCTAACAGTTATAAAAGTTTTCTATTAATCCAGAAACTAGGAATATTTGTTGTTTCCGACTCGCGTATGGGAATTAAAGTAGTCGATCGCTCGGGTAAATTACTTACAAAGTGCGATCGTTTGGTTTAGGTCTTGTGGTTGAACAACACAGAGCCCGCACCGTGATGGATCCCAAAGATGCGATCGAGAGGGGCTTTCTGCTTTGAAAATTGCCAAAAAGCAGATTTCCATCAGAAAATACCATATATAGATGCGCTTGGCAAGCCCTATTCGCGATAGATCGTCAGATCGCATCAAAAAAGACCGCTGTAGCGTTCCTCAGCCCAAGGTTCGCCCCTGCGGTGGTAGCCGTTGCGTTCCCAAAAACCGAGTTGTTCGGTTTCTGTAAACTCCAGGCCGTTAATCCATTTCGCGCTTTTCCAGGCGTAGAGGTGCGGAACTACCAACCGCATCGGGCCGCCGTGATCGGGGGATAGCGGTTCGCCGAAGACGGTGTGGGCGAAAAAGTTTTCTTCTCGGAGGAAGTCGGCGATCGCAATATTAGTAGTGTAGTCGCCGTAGCAGTGTTCCAGGACGTGGAGGGCTTTAGGATCGACTTCTATGCTGTTCATAAAATCCGTGACTTTGACTCCCGTCCACTGCACGTCTAGTTTTGACCAGCGGGTGACGCAGTGAAAATCCGCAGTAAAGTTACTTTGGGGCATGGCCTGGAAGTCAGACCAAGTGAAGGTTTTTGGTTTTGCCAATCCCCAGACTTTAAATTCCCAAGTCTCAATGCTGACGGAGGGTGTATCGCCGTAAGTCAGAACGGGAAAGCCGTTGGCGAGGTATTGACCCGGGGGGACGCGATCGCTGTTATCTGATTCTGGCTTGCGAAAAAATTTGCCCTGCATTTATTCAAACTCTACAGTAAATGACTGCAATCCTCAGTATAACTTAGAGACAACTACAAACAACAGCTTTACCGGTGGATGATTTACCGACTTTGACCGAAATTGCAACGCTTGATTTTTTCCCGTTTTCGCCACCGAAATGATGCTGATGAACATTGGCGAATTATTAAAATATTGCTGCCGCAAGTGGAGTTTGCGAGATCGTTTTAGGATGGCAACCTCAGCGACTGGGGAAACGTTTTCACGTGCAGATTGCCCGAGGATGCGTAGAAAAAATATATTAGAACTGGGAGTGTCGATCGCCTATACTGAAGAGAAAAAATTCACACCACACTAAAACTCAAAAGGCTAGTTCCAGCAGTTAATATTGATTGATGTAGCACAATGATATATCCTACACCAACTACCACGATTCGGCTTTCGCCGGCGCTAAGCGATGTCTACCGAAACATTAGTTAACTGGCTCGAAGAGAACACGGAATTAGGCATATTATCCCGCGATATCTTACAGGCGATCGCGCTGGAAATGTCCATGTCAACTTTTCCCCCGGGATTTCGAGTGGTAATCGAAGATACACCAGTCACCAATCTCTACATCCTAGAAAGAGGACAAGCCGATCGCTACCGCCGCAAACAACCGGGTTTAATGTGGGGGAGTAGTTTGTTACCGGGGGCGATCGTCAATTTATCGGCACTCCAGCGATCGCAAGCTGCGGATAGTAGAATTATTACTCGTACAGAATGTCAATTTTGGGTCATTAGTGCCGATCGCTGGCGCAATTTACTAGAAAGATATCCGCAGATTGTCGAAGCCTACGCCCAACGTTTGGCTGCGAAATTAGAGCAGTTAGAAGCAGAAATCGCCTACGAAAAAGAGCGTCAAAATGCCCTCCGCAGCTATCTAGTACCGCAGGCGAAACGGGGAGTCATTGGGAATAGCCGTTATGCGGTAAAATTGCGGCAACAAATTCGCACTGCATCGAGTGACGCGCGATCGGTATTAATCTCTGGCGAACCCGGTTTAGAAAAAGATAATTTAGCCGCTTTAATTCATTTCGGTTCAAGTCGCCGCAACGAGCCAATTATTCAGATCAAAAGTGCCTTGCTTCAGAGCAATGGAGCAGAATTATTCGGGCGTTTGGGCGGTAAGCCAGGGTTGTTGGAATGGTTGGGAGAAGGGACGTTAATTTTAAATGACGTTCAAGAATTACCCGCTCAATTAAGCCCCCAAATTCAGCAACTATTAAGCCAGGGAACCTATACACCAGTTGTCAGAGAAGGACAAATACCGCGGCCACCGCGTTCTAGCAATGCCCGAATAATTTTAATCTCAGAAATCGTCCAACCCCAGCTAGATAAGCTAACGCAACACAAGATTAAAGTACCGTCATTGCGGGTGCGTAAAGAAGATTTAGAAGCACAAGTCAACTATTATCTCAACATCTTTTGTCGCCAAAAGAAATTAGTCAAGCCCCAAGTCACGCCGGAAGCAATTCGCCGCTTGCAAGCCTACGATTTTCCGGGAAACTTGCAGGAATTGCAGGGAATGGTCGATCGCGCTTTAGTTCAAGCACAAGGAAGTCAGGTATTAACAGAAGAAGTCTTTTGGGCGCAGGCGGCAAAGCAACAAAAATTTAGACTCAATTTATTCAAGATATATCCCAAATTTCGGCAATTTTTACGTAGCGATTGGTATCCCGATCGCGTGAATTATTGGTTTACCACTTGGGTATTTGCATTAGTGGTAACTATCCTGTTTGTTGCTCCCCAAGATCGACAGCATAATTTTGCCCTAAATATCTTTTGGGCTTGGTGGTGGCCGTTAATTTTATTATTATTCCCCATCATCGGGAGATTGTGGTGTGCTTTTTGCCCTTTTATGATTTATGGAGAAATCGTCCAGAAACTATCGCTGAAAATTTTCCCACGAACTCTCAATAAATGGCCGCGCCAATTAGCCGAAAAATGGGGCGGATGGTTTCTCTTCGGAATGTTTACTTTGATATTTCTGTGGGAAGAGTTGTGGAATTTAGAAAATACCGCCTATTTATCCAGTTGTTTGTTATTGCTAATTACGGCGGGCGCAGTAATTTTTTCGCTGATATTCGAGAGGCGGTTTTGGTGCCGTTATTTATGCCCGATCGGCGGCATGAATGGATTATTTGCTAAACTCTCAATTATCGAACTGCGCGCCCAACAAGGAACCTGCGCGGCGGAATGCAGCACCTACCATTGCTATAAAGGAGGCAAAGGTTTTGGGGAAGGATTAACTACGAATGGATGTCCGGTTTATTCCCATCCCGCCCAATTAACCGATAATAAAGATTGCGTCTTGTGCATGACTTGCTTAAAAGCTTGTCCGCATCGATCGGTAGAATTAAATCTGCGCCCTCCCGGAATTGAATTGTGGACAACCCACGTTCCCCACGGTTATGAAGTTGCACTATTATTTCTATTATTAGGCGGAATTTATATCCACCGCTTGCCGGAGATAAATATTTTGTTGGGGCTGGGCATCAATTTAGAACAATTTTTACCACATTTAGGAATGTCAATCGCGGTGTTAATTATTCCGCCGATGATTCCGTTATTTGCCTATGCAGTCATGCAAGCAATTTACCAATTGGGAAAAGCAGAAACTATCCCATTTAAAATTACTAAACCCCTTTCATTTGTCTGTCTCGCCTACGGATATCTACCTCTAGTTTGGGGCGGTAGTTTGGCTCACTATTGGCGATTGGGTTTGCAGGAAGGCGGGCGAGTGATTCCCGTAACTTTTGCGACTTTCGGACAAATTAGAGATGATTTGCCGAGTTTTGTGGGAGATCCGGCGGTGATTAGTTTCTTGCAAGGTCTAACTTTAATTGTGTCATTGTTGGTGACGATATTTGTGACTCAGAAAATTGCCAAGCGATCGATTAAATCTTTGATGCCTCAGCATTTAGCGAGTTTGTGTTTGATGGTGAGTTTGTGGTATGCGATCGTGGGAAATTAATGTAAAATAAAACAAGGAGGATTTACTATGACTTCACAACTTCAACAAGCGATCGATCTTGCTCAGTCACTGTCATTGACAGAACAACTTGAACTACTTAAAACACTATCCGATATTATTCAACGCACCCATTCTCTGGAAACTCAAGCTGCAACAACAGAGGAAGATACAGATTTTTCACGTCTCAGCTTTCGCCAATCTTGGGAGCAAGCAATAACCGGACAAACCTTACCCCTTTCTCAACTGTGGGAGGGAATCGACGTTGACTAATTCTCCCCTTGTTGAGATTCGTCTCACACCTGAATTTCAGCGAAAACTGAAAAACCTCGCCAAGAAATACCGCCAAATTCCAACCAATATTCAACCTGTGCTTGAACAATTACAAGTTGGAGAATTTCTGGGAGATAGAATCCCTGACATTGGCTTCCCAGTTATGAAGGTGCGGATTAGAAACAGCGATACTCAAAAAGGTAAGAGTGGTGGTTATCGCCTAATTTACTGGATTTCATCAACCACGCTGATTGTTTTACTGGACATTTACTCAAAATCAGAGCGCGAAGACATTGAGATAGAGGAGATTCGTCAAATTATCAAAGGGTTCAGCACAACTCCTGAAGAAACAGATGCTTGAGTTTTTTCGTTTTAATCACGCAAGTAAGCCAGCTTGAAGCAAACTATGTCAATACCGAAAAAAGGAACAAGAAAAATCCTTGTTGACGGGGAGCCTTTCATCTGGCTCATCCGCAGACAAGCTAGTAATATGCAAGCAGACTACGGTTGCGGAAAGCTTCATGTTGCTGTCGAACACGCTGAAAATTCTGGTTCGGTATTAGTTATTATTACCGATCGACCTCACCCTCAAGATTGTCTTCGATCCAACAAAGTAATACCAGTAACACCCTCTGATGTAGCACAATGGATACGGCAAGCGATGCAACTCGGATGGCAGCCAATGCGATCGGGAATAACTTTTCGCGTGCAAATTGCAGGGCAGTGTATGGAAAAAATATAATGCTTTATGCTGTTGCCCAACATTAAGCATTATATTAAAGCTAATTCAGTTGATTTGGTAAATGTAAACATCGTCTGAAAGTTAAAAGTGTATAATTAAGTTGACAACCACAGAGAACTGCGATGACTATTCTGAAACCCCGTTATAGCAAGCAAGAGTTTGCACGACTTGGCGATGAGATATACGATCGCATAGTGCGATCGCAAGTTGAGCCGAGTAACAAAGGTAAAATTGTGGCGATCGATATTGAGACATCTGCATGGGAGATCGATAGTAACGAGATAGTTGCCTGTAGCCGACTCCGAACAAAGTACCCCACTGCTCAGATATGGATCGTGCGCGTTGGTTCAACCTATGTGCGTCGTTTTGGTGCCGATCGCATCCAAAAAGCCAAATGATTACAGGAGTAGTTAACGGCGATTATGAACCAATTCTTCGCATATCCATCTACAGCAATAACGGTGAACTATACGAGCGAGATGCTGTTGTAGATACGGGTTTTAATGGCTGGCTATCTCTACCACCAGATTTGGTTGTTATTTTAGGATTGCCTTGGCAGAGACGAGGACGGGCAATACTAGCTGACGGCAGTGAGAGTATATTTGATATCTATGAAGCAACTATTCTCTGGGATAGTCAGCCAGTTACTATACCAATTGATGAAGCTGATTCAGATCCACTTATTGGTATGTCATTGATGGATGGCTACGAGCTAACAATTCAGATTGTAGACAGCGGTATCGTGACTCTCAAAAAAATATAAAGTCTAACAAATTACTACGCTCGATGCTGGGCAACAAAGTTGACAAAGGACGCTAATTGTGATAATAATATTTACACATTCAAATATATATAGCCTTTCTCAAAAAGATGAGGTATGACTGACAGCTTGTATAACCAGTTCAACTAAGAGGGCCCAAGCCCAACAACATACCTCATCTTTCTGAGAACCGCTATAGTTATCGACCCACTCCAAACAAAGAAACCGGGTTCTCAACCGAGATAGAGGGCCTCAAGCAAGTATTTGGATAAAAACCAGGTTGTCGATCGCCACCCGTGCGTAAGTCCTAATCTCCCAAAAATTGTCAAAAATAATTTATTAAATATAAAAAATCATCGCGAACTTATGAGCGAATTATCAACCAGACCAGCCCTAATTACCAAAGTTATCCCCGACAGCATCTGCGCGGAAATGGGATTTGATGCCGGAGACTCCATCGTCGCCATCAACGGCCAAAAACCCCGCGACTTGATCGACTATCAATTCCTGTGCGCCGATGAATTTCTGGAACTAGAAGTTTTAGATGCTAAAGGCAAAACTCACAAGTTGGAAATAGAAAAAGAGTATGACGAAGACTTGGGTGTGGAATTTGAAACCGCCCTCTTCGACGGATTAATTCAGTGCAACAACCGCTGTCCTTTTTGCTTTATCGACCAGCAGCCTCCGGGAAAGCGCGAAACTTTATATCTCAAGGATGATGACTACCGCCTCAGCTTTCTTTATGGCAGCTATCTGACTCTCACCAATCTGACTGAAAAAGAATGGAACCGAATCGAACAAATGCGACTTTCTCCTCTTTATGTTTCCGTGCACGCTACGGAACCGGATGTGCGAATTCGCTTGTTGAAAAATTTTCGGGCTGGGAAGATTTTAGAACAAGTTAAATGGTTTCAAGAGCGCCGCTTGCAAATTCACGCTCAAGTTGTGGTTTGTCCGGGGATTAATGATGGCGAACATTTGGAACGCACTTTGTTGGATTTGGCAAAGTTTCATACTGGAAATATCCCGGCTGTAGCGTCGGTGGCTGTGGTGCCGGTGGGTTTGACTCGCTTTCGTCCTGCTGAAGATGAATTGATTGCTGTAACTGCGGAAAAAGCGCGGGAAGTTATCGCGCAAGTGCAGAAAATTCAAGCGGTTTTGAGTCAAGGGAAAGGCGGTAAAAAGGCTAATAAAAAAAGTTCAAAATTCACCCCCCCCAGCCCCCCCTTACTAAGGGGGGGAGAAGAGTTAGAAGATTTAGAAGATTTAAACTTCCCTGTGGTAAGGGGAAATTCAAAATCGCGCTGTATTTGGCTGGCTGATGAGTGGTTTTTAATCGCGGGTTTGGATTTGCCGTCGGCGGCGGATTATGAAGATTATCCCCAAATTGGTAACGGTGTGGGTTCGATTCGGCAGTTTATTGGGCAGTTTGAAACGGCTTTTGCTAAGCTGCAACCGCTGCCAGTTATTGGGCCGCGCCGGTTGGTTTGGGTGGTGGGAAATGCTGTTGAAAAGGCTTTTTTGCCGATCGCACAACAACTAAACCAAATTCCCGGCTTGTCTGTCAACATGGTGGCACTGTCCAGCCGCTACTGGGGACAAACTATCACTGTTACGGGTTTGCTCACCGGGCAAGATTTACTCGAAGCTTTGCAGGGAAAAGACTTGGGAGATGGTATCCTCCTGCCCTCGGTTATGCTAAAACAGGGGGAACCTCGTTTTCTTGACGACATGACGGTAGAACAGCTCGAAAAATCGCTGAAAACCCGGATTTGGCCGGTAAGTGGCGTAGAGGAACTAATCTCGGGGGCGATCGGTCTGGCAACTGCTGAAGTTCAATTGTAAATTTTGAATCAAGCCTTCACAAGCAACACGAGTACGGTAATTATGACTTGTAACTGTCGAGTTCAGGTCACAAACTAGAAACTTGAGACTTCAATCTTGATCTAAAATTGTCTCTAGAATTGCAAAGTAATTAAAAAATTATGCGTGTTTTTCGTCAAATCGTGGTGGTCGGAGTGGGCGCTGCAATTACTTTCAGCAACGCCGGACAGAGTGCTTCAGCACAGCCTCCGGCTCAATCTCAGGACAGTTCCCCCCTTAGCAATCCGATCGAATTAGCGCAGAATATTCGATCGACCTCGAACACAGCCTCAGAACCAACATCAGAAGATCCACAACAGTCGATCGCCCAAAACCCACCAACCTCGGAGTCTCAGGAACCTGGGGAAGCTACGGCAGCAACTCTCCCAACCGAGTCAGACCAAGCATCAAAGCCCCAACAGGCTGCTCCGGCTGCCCCATCAACCCAGCAGCAGGAGTATTTGGCGCAGTCTCCAAAACCAGCACCGGCAAACAATCGGCAGAAACCTGTCCCGAGCAACCCCAACAATGTTCCGGTGCCGAATTTGCCAGCACCAGTTCCCCGCGGCACTCCGAATGAAACTTTCCCGCCTCTGACCCCGAAGGGCATTTTAGACACCAAGCCCCCGGCTTCCCTAGCACCCAACCCGAATCCGCTACAGTTTCCGACAAAGCCCGAGGATGTCAGAATCGAGGAAATTCAGTCAATTACTTTGCAGCAGGCGATCGATCTGGCCCGCCGCAACAGTCAAGTTTTGCAAATCGCCCAGAAACAAGTCGAACAAAATCGATCGGGCGTGCGCGAACAGCAGGCTGCTTTATTTCCAGATCTGACTTTTCAAATGGCCGCAACCCGCCAAGTCAGCGCCAGCGGACAGATTGGAGTGCAGACTCGACTTCGCCAGAATGCAAATTTACCCGTCAGCCGCCAACTTCCGACCAATTCTCCCGAGTTTCAAAATTTCGGCACCATCGGTCTCAACAACACTTTACAGTTGAGCTACGATCTAGACATTTTCGGCCGCCGCACGGCTAATATCCGCGCGGCTAGGGAACAGTTGCGCTTTCGGGAACTGGATTTGGAACGCCAAGCCGAGCAACTCCGCTTCGACACTTCTGAGGCTTACTACAACCTGCAAAACTCCGACGGACAAGTTGCTATCCGCCAAGCTTCGGTGAGAAATGCCCAGCAAAGTTTGCGGGATGCGGAAGCTTTGGAACGCGCCGGGGTGGGAACCCGCTTTGCTGTGTTGCAGGCTCAGTCAAATGTGGCCAACGAAGTGCAGCAACTGTCCGTGGCCCGTCGCGATCAGCGAGTGGCCCAGCGGCGGCTGGCTGAGATTTTGAATATCAGTCAGTCGGCGAACTTGACGGCGGCTGACCCGGTGGAGCAAGCTGGCTCCTGGAGGCTGTCTTTGGAAGAGAGTATCGTGCAGGCTTTTAAGAATCGCCCTGAGTTGGAACAGCAGTTAGTACAGAGGAATATCAGCCAGCAACAAAGGCGATCGATTCGGGCGGGGGGGCTACCTCAAGTTAATGTCACTGGTTCCTACAACTTTCAAGGGCTAACTACTGACGATACGAGACCGTTTTCAACTCGCGGCTGGGCCAGTGGGTATGCGGTACAAGCCAATTTGACTTGGAATTTCTTCGACGGGGGCGCGGTGAAGGCGAGGGTGAAGCAGCGGGATGCCGATATCTCGATCGCCGAAAGTCGATTTGACCAAATCCGCAACCAGGTGCGCCGAGAAGTTGAACAAGCTTATTTTGGTTTGGAGTCGAGTTTTGAGAATATCGAAACTTCTGAAGCCGGAGTTTTGCAGTCGAGGGAAGCTTTGCGTCTGGCCAGACTCCGGTTTCAAGCTGGCGTAGGCACTCAGACTGATGTGATTCAGGCGGAAACAGATTTGACTAGGGCTGAGAGAAACCGATTGTCGGCAATTGTCAACTACAACCTGGGGCTATCGTCTCTCCAGCGCGCTGTGAGCAATCTTCCCACTAATAACCTCTCGGATGCTCCTTGATATCAGTTGACAGTTGACAGTTGACAGTTGACAGCGACCTCGACCTGTAACTTGAAGGAAGAGGATTGGAGGAATCAATAGTCTGATTTTAATTTCTCCCGACAAGGGTTCCGGCTTTCAACCAATTCTTTCTGGTAAAAAAAGCCCACTGTACCTCAACTCCAAGCCACGATCTGCATCAGTCAATCCCACTCATCACTCATTCCCAATTCTAAAATCTAAAATCTAAAATCTAAAATGGGTTGGGTTGAGTTGGGTTGGGGCTATTCCTTGTCGGGATAGCTAGGCCACGTGTCCTTGAATCAAAAAAGGTAATTAGACATTTGTTAAATATCCGACACTTCACCAAAAAACTGGGCGGAGCGAAGCGGAGGGCTGAAGCCCCGTCCTTATAGGACGGCTTTAATTCTCTTCATTTCTGTCAATTATATCAGCAATACATGGTAAAATAGAACAATCAAACAATAGTAAACAATGAAAGCAAGATATCGCTACAGAATCTATCCAACCGACCAACAAAAGCAGAGCCTCGCTCAGCTATTTGGTTGTGTTCGGGTAGTCTGGAATGATGCTCTTGCAATTTGCAAACAGTCTGAGAAAAAGCCCAGTTCGGCAGATTTACAAAAAATCGTCATAACCGGGGCAAAACAAACTGAGGAAAGAACTTGGCTGGAAGATGTGTCATGCGTTCCTTTACAACAGTCCGTTGCCGACTTAGATATTGCTTTTAAGAACTTTTTCAATTCCTGCAAAGGGAAAAGGAAAGGACGTAAAGTCGGATATCCTAAGTTCAAGAAAAGAACTAGCAATCAATCGGCAAGATTTACTCTTCGTGGATTTTCATGCAAGAAAAATGGTGGTGTCTATCTAGCTAAGATTGGTATTGTGAATCCGATTTGGTCAAGAGAACTGCCATCTGAACCTAGTTCTGTCACAGTAGTCAAAGATTGTGCGAACCGTTATTTCCTGAGTTTTGTCGTAGAAATTCAACCCATTTCATCTGAGGCTAAAAGCCTCAGCATCGGAATCGATTTAGGAATCAAAACTTTTGCGGTGATGAGCAACAGCGAAAAAGCCGAAAGTCCTAGCTACAAAAAACTAGACCGGAAGGTTCGCAAACTACAACGCAAATTAGCCCGCCAACCCAAAGATTCTAAGAGAAGGAATGTAACTCGGATTAGAATCGCCAAGCTGCACAATAAAATTGCGGACACCCGTAAAGACTTTCTGCACAAATTGTCAACCAAAATTGTCAACGAAAACCAAGTGATTATTTTGGAAGATTTGAATGTATCGGGTATGGTCAAGAACCGGAAACTTTCAAGGGCAATTAGCCAACAAGGATGGTATGAATTCCGAACTTTGTGCGAGCGTCAATCTGAAAAGTTTGGTAGAGAATTCAAGGTTATCAGTCGATGGGAACCTACCAGCCAGGTCTGCTCAGACTGTGGTTTTAAATGGGGTAAAATCGATTTGTCTATTCGCTCAGTGCTTTGTTTGAATTGCGGCACAGAGCAAGACAGAGATGAAAATGCGGCTAGAAATATAGAGAAAGTCGGGATGGGAAATCGCCACGACTCTAAACGGACGCAGAGGGATCGTCAGACTATTTCGGTAGCAGAACCCTGCGAAGCGTCAAGAATCACCGCGCCTGATAGTCGGTGAGTATTTCAATTAATATTTTGTAATAGAGTTCTATGTCAACTGCGTTAAAGGATCGGCAATGGCTAATATCAAGTTTGTGAAGGAAAATCAGGAAGTCATCGCAGCAGACGGAGCCAATTTGAGATTCAAAGCTCTAGAAAACCGCATCGACTTATACACGTTTTCGGGAAAGATGATGAATTGCGGGGGCATCGGTCAATGTGGCACCTGCATTGTGGAAATTGTTGAGGGTAGTGAAAATCTGTCGCCCCGCACTGACTTTGAGAACCGCAAGCTCAAGAAAAAGCCCGAAAACTATCGGTTGGCTTGTCAAACTATGGTCAACGGCCCGGTGAGCGTCAAGACTAAGCCTTAACTGCCGGTGGGCGAAGTGAAGCGGAGGGATGGGGGATGGGGCATGGGGGATGGGGCATGGGGCATGGGGCATGGGGCATGGGGCATGGGGCATGGGGCATTAGGAAATAAAAATTCTTGGATTTTGAATGTGGATTTTTTACCTATTCAACTGTCTGGTGCTACCTTCTGCTCCATTCCAGTTTCCCTTTTGCCTTTGAGTGATATCCTAGTGGTGTGTATTTTCCTATTTTCCGATACAGGCGGGGGTCTTCATGGAAGTTAACGATTTAGGGTTTGTGGCAACCATTCTGTTTGTATTGGTTCCCAGTGTTTTTCTAATCATTCTGTACATTCAAACCGCTAGCCGTCAAGGCGGAAAAGAGTAGCAACTGCTGCTATTTATTTCTGGTGAAAGCTAGTTGTAAAAAAAGCGCCAACAGTTTTTTGCTGGGGCGCTTTTTTGTTAACTATTAGTATTGAGAGTTTAGCTGACGATCGTCCGGGCTAGCAAGACGGGACAGTTGGCGTAGACTCGCACGTAATCTGATAGGGAATTTCCTAGGAGTCGATCGAGATCCAGGAAATTTTTAGCAACGTTTGGCCGCCGATCCGGGGAACCGATGACCAACAAATCTGCATTCACTTCCTCTGCAATCTGACAAATTGCTTCACCGGGCTTACCTGTAGCACTCACGCAACGGTAGCTAACTCCCATTTGTTTCGCCAGTGCTACTCCCTCAGCCAATACGGGGTCTTTTTCAGCATTTGCTGTCACATCTTCGGTGTATTTTCCCGTCAAATCTTTGGTGACGTGTACTAGAATTATCTGCCCGCCACTCACTTCTTTAACCAAAGATAGCGCAAGCTGCAATGACTGTTTGGCAGATTCTGACTTGTCGAGCGCCACCATGACGCGCCTAATTTTTTTGACGTAGATGTCGTCTTTTACTAACAACATCGGTCTCGATGTTAGCTGGAAAACGTACTGACTGACTGAGTTTTCCAAAATCGATTGCAGCCGTCCAAATCCCCGCGAACCCATAATTACTAAGTCGGATTGTTCTTCTTCTGCGACTTGGCAAACTGTGGTTTTCGGGTCTCCCTGTTTCAGCCGCGGATTGACTTTGCTGGGATCTATTTTCAAAGACTGCACTGCTTGTGCTAAAATCTTTCCTCCTTCTTCCAACTTGTCGGCCATGCCATCGGAAGTTACTTGCTGCGGCACGACGTGCAAAACGGTGACAGAGCTTTGTTGCAAGGAAGGGATGTCCATCAACATATTAAACATCTCTTCGCACAAGCCGCGACCGGCGACGGCTACTAAAATTTTTTCTATCATGGTTTTTGGTGTGAAAACAGTTGAGTTTTGTTGTGGGGCGCTCTTACTAGGGCGTTGTTATACCAATTTAATGTGAAGTTGCACATATCTTGATCCCCCTAAATCCCCCTTAAGAAGGGGGACTTTGAGCGGAATCTTGTCCCCCCCTTATTAAGGGGGGCTAGGGGGGATCGGATTCTATGCAGCTTCATAAAAAATTGGTATTACTCTAGTGGGTTAATGTTAAGCATAAGCCTGAAGTTTGCTTTATGATTTGTAGAAATGTAGCGTTTTGGAACAATTTGTAACGTGTTAGAGAACGATCGAACTCAACCAGAACTTGCAGCGGCTGGCGCTATTCAAAAGCGGTCGGGGATGATGGACTCGGAGGGCTGGTTTGGGTGTTGCTTAATCAGGGTATGAAAAAAATAAGTTGAAAATTCCCAAGCTTTGTCGATACTGGTTTCTCTGACTGGCATATTTAGCCTTTCATACCGTC
>NZ_JAEQDE010000025.1:60006-147278 GCF_020737865.1 Microcoleus sp. PH2017_35_SFW_U_B | reverse complement strand
AATCCTGTCTCTGGTAAGGTTCGGGCTTTCTTCTCGAACCGCTCGAAACGAGCCGGACTTTCCAAAAGCCCCCGCTTTTAAGCGTGGGGTTCCTTACTCCCGGTTGTTGCTCAAACTACGGATGTTATACCATTTTTTTTAAGTTATGACAGACTTTGGCAAACAGGGAAAGTGTATAAATTACAATGTCTTGTCGTGTTCGATCTCTATCGGATCTTTAGAAAAATGGTATTAGTTGTTTTAAGTGCCTGCAACACTGGAGAAGGCAGAATTACCGGGGATGGAGTGATTGGCTTATCGCGTGCTTTGATTTCGGCAGGAGTGCCGAGTGCAATTGTTTCTTTATGGGCGGTTCCTGATGCGCCGACATCCGAATTGATGCAGGCATTTTATCGAAACTTGCAAAGTAATCCCGACAAAGCACAGGCTTTACGGCAGGCAATGCTAACCACGATGAAAACTCATCCCCAGCCGCGAAATTGGGCGGCATTTACTTTGATTGGGGAGGCTGAATAATAATTCTCCTAAGAAACTCATCCCAAATCCTATTTAAATGTGCGATCGGGTTTTTTGTGGATGTGCGATCGAATTTGATTGGTTAGTCCGTTATATCAAATCCGTTAGCATCGGAATTATTAGTAGCCGAAATTAGGAGACGGCAGTGCCGTGTCCCTACAATAAATCTGGGGTAGGGACACGGCACTGCCGTCTCCTCTATATCATAGGTCGTGCAACCGGAATTGATATGAGACGGGGGTTTCAACCCCCGGCGGGCCGTGCCACAAAGCAGACAAATTTTCGGTCGGTTTCAGGGCGATCGAATTTGAGAGAAATGTGCGATCGCGTTTTTTGTGGATTGGCGATCGCCAGATTGTGTGTACCACATAGACATAAAATATCCTACACATTCACCTACCTTGCACCTTCCCGCAATTAATCTTGCACCTCATACCTCATCAACTCTGCGGGTAGAACGAATGAATTTCCCATCTGGGTTGCTTAAGATTTAAGTAATCCTAAATCAACTGTCAACTGTCAACTGTCAACTGTCAACTGTCAACTGTCAACTGTCAACTGTCAACTGTCAACTGTCAACTGTCAACTTACCGCGTAACTTTATGAATGCAGAATCAGCTACAAACATTCTAGATAACCTGGTAAAGGAAAAGAGAGGCGAACCATTGAACGGCTTACAGCGAGAAATTATTCAAGGAGTTTTAAATGGTTTGACATACCAAGAAATCAAGAATAATTATGCGATCGCGCGGAACTATCAAATATGCTACTTAGGGCGATACGTTGCTTATCATTTGTGGAAATTGCTGACAGAGGTATTGAAAGATGCAGGAATTATCGACCCGGATGAAAGAGTCCGCAACAAAAATTTGTGGGATTCCGCGATGAGAGTGGCACAGCAAAGAGTGCAGTCGGAATCTGTACAAAAAAGTCAACCTCCCGTACCGCCAAATTGTGTATTTCGATCGCATATCAACAATCCTCTCCCTCTTTCCCCTTCTCCCTCTTTCCCCTTCTCCCTCTCTCCTGTTCTCCCTCTCTCTTCTTCTCCCTCTCTGTCCCTACCGCGAAACAGGTGGTAGCAAAACTTCTGCTTCCTTTTCAATTATAGATTCCTCCAAAACATTCTCTAAAACCGGAGCAGGAATCGGCACTTCTTCAACTACCTGATGCTTTTCCAAAGTCAAGCGAGAGTTGGACGAACCGGACAATCTTTTTAACAATTTTGGTGTAGGATCGTAGAGCAAATAAATAATGCGATCGCCCGCTTGCCAAATCTCTGTTGCCGACACAACTTGCAAGTATCCTTGTCTTTCAAGTAGCAGCGGCGCCAACTCCCCGGCTTGCACCAAAGCTTGCAAGTGAGCAATCTGAAATTGCAATCCCTCGCTGTTTAACTCGGTTTCCCCTAATTTTACTTCGCTGTCGGTCAAATATTCGTTCCAATCCTTCAGCGACAAATCCGAGACAAAGGCTTGATTAATTTTACTATTATTTGCAGGCGCATTTGCTTGCGGGTCTTTGGGGAATAATGCCAAAACCCTCGGCGGTGCAAACTCCTCGGCTGCTCGCTGAGCTAATACTAAGTTTACCTCGCCGTTGTTAGTCATTGCCAAAAATGTTCCCATCGAATCGAGTCCGGCTTCTTCTAACACGCTATGGTCGAGAGCGCTACTCAAAAATACTCGCAAACCTTCTCTTTCTGCTTGCGCGCAAGCTTCCGGATTGGTGTCGATAATTGCGACTGATTCTCCGCGTTCTTGAAATAAGCGAGCAATTAATCTGCTTAAAGGATTTGACCCGACAATTGCTGCACCTGTTGCTGATTTTGAGGTGACTCCTAACAGTTGAGCTATCCATCCCGCTGTCAGCCCTTGTACGAAAACAGTCATAATAATTGTCAGGAAAACTAAGGCTTTAATTGAGTCGCCGCCGTTGATGCCGCGCTGGGTGAGCAAGATGGCAAATAAAGAGGCGATCGACGCTGAGACAATTCCCCTCGGCGCTACCCAGCAAGCAAATAATTTTTGCCGCCAGTTCAGGCCGCTGTTCCAAGTGCACAGCCACACATTGATCGGCCGCACTACCCACATTAAGGCTAAAACTGTAAACAAACTTCCCCAACCGAGCGCAACTACACTAGCGAGGGATAAATCGGCCGCCAGCAACACGAACAGGACGGAGATGGCGAGGACTGTGAGTTGACCTTTGAACCTCCTGAGCAGCCGTTCTTCCGGCACAGCAGCCGCTCTGAGGACGATGCCGGAGAGGACTGTTGCCATCAGTCCTGATTCGCTGCGGAGTTCTTCTGATAAGCCGAACAATCCCCACAAACCTGCTAAAACTACTAGGTTTTTCAAGTCTTCTGAGAGAAATTGCGATCGCTTGAGAATGAATCCCAGCAGCCACCCTCCGGCAACTCCGACGACTGCGCCAACTAAAAGGCGAACGATTAAATCTCGGAACAAGACCAATAAATCAGCATTGCCGTTTAAGATAATATTCAGTACCAATACCGCCAAAATTGCTCCGACTGGATCGATTAAAACGCCTTCGGCTTCTAGCAAGGCGGCGACTTGTTTGTCAACGGATACTTGTTTTAGCAACGGGCCAATGACTGTCGGGCCTGTGACGACTACTAGGGAAGCATACAGAAATGCGATCGGCCAGGGAAATTCCCCCAACCAGTGTGCTGCCATTCCGCCGCCAATGAGCGTAATTAAAGTGCCGAAAGTAACTAAATTGCGAATGCTACCGGAAACTTTGCCTAAATCTCGCAATTCCAAATTCAAGCCGCCTTCAAACAGAATTAAGGCTACTGAAAGGGATACCATAACTTCTAAACCGCTGCCCAACAGATTGGGGTGCAACAGTCCGAGGCAATCCGGGCCTGCTAAAATACCGAATAGCAGCAAAAATACGATCGCCGGAACTTTCAGATAAGCGGCCAGAACTTGAGCGCTGATACCACAGGTGACGGTCATGACCATCAACAGGGTGATGTTAAAGGGGATTTCCATAGATATGATTGTTACAGGCTGCCCGCTCGGTTTTAAAATTTAAAAGATTTAAAAGCGCGATCGGGGGTGATTTGATTGCAGGCGCTATACTTGACGCTGGCACAAACTCGCCACTGCCCTGGATTTTTGTGAATAAAATTAAAAAACGTTGATATTGGCTATAACTTTATCAGATAATTCTCTTACCGTCAAAGATGAGAGTAAGCTGTAGCGCCTAGATTGTCTGTTATGTTCGAGGGGAAGAAGGGGAGAGAGGGAGAGAGGGAGAGGGGGAGAGGGGGAGAGGGGGAGAAGGGGAGATTTGATGTCGAGTTAATTCTCAAAGAAACTTCTTGCACTCATTCGGAAACTATCTTGAAATACATCTGCGTTACATCGTCGGTTGCATCTGCCAGCAATCTAGGATTTACATAATTTCAGAACATTAAAACCAAATACGGTTTACTTAAGATAGTCCGAAGAGAGGAACGAAGCATAAGCCCTAGCCCTTTCAGGGCGGCTTCGCCAACGGGCAGGCACGCGCCTTCGCAGTATCTATTTCTCATCGGATTTTACCCCCAGGGCGCTATATCAGTAAACGGTATTGCATTAAAACCAAATTCATCTTTTGTGGAATTAATCTCAAATCATTTGGCATTCTGCCATCGGCGCAGAAACTCCGATAGAGTTGCTGGCGAGACTTGTTTTTCCAGCCAATCTAAAGCCTGGTTTTGATTAGGTGCAGCGCGATAAAATTTGCAGGCATCTATCAGCCGAATTGTAGAATTTGGGACAGTCGATTGAGCGCGCCACTTTTGTGCGAACTCGGCAATAACAGCCGGCGAAATTTGTTTTTGCAGCCAATCTAAAGCTTGGTCTTGTTCTGCCAAACCGCGATAAAATTTGCTGACATCTATCAATCGCAAATTAGTGTCGCCCGGTGCGGCAGTTGTCCGCCACTTTTGAGCAAATTCCCCTAAAACAGAGGTAGAAACTTGAGTTTGCAGCCAAATCAAGGCAGTATCTTGAGCAGCACTAGCTTGGTAAGATGACAATAGCTCAGTCAGCCGCGCGGCTGGTACTGGAATTGGTGTCGGAATTGGTGTCGGAGTTGGTATCGGAGTTGGTGTTGGCGCTGTAGGGGGGACAATTACTTTGGGAGATTTTCTCATCAACGCGGCCCAAGTTTTGATGCCTGCCATGCCGTCTGCATTGAGGCCTTGAGATTTCTGAAACGAGATGAGGGCGGCTGTGGTAGAGGTTCCAAATTTGCCATCCATCGCGCCTTGATAGAAGCCTTTACTTCTTAATTGCTTCTGGATGTCTGCAACTTTATAATTTACGGCGCCTTCTCGGACGCTTTCAAAAATATTGCCATCTACATTGCCCGAGACACCCGACACAGTGCTAGTGTCGCTGTACTGCCAAAAAGTCCAAGTCTTCCAGCCACCGGGTACCCAAGGTTCTTCGGCACTGGTATAGTGAGCAATCCACAGCGGGTAATCTGCCAACCGCCGTGTCCCGAGGTTGTCCCAGAAACCGGGGTAGGTGTAGATAATTGGTCGCATCGAGGTGGCTTTTTCCACTGCTTCGAGCCAAGTTGTCGCGCGATCGCACAATTCGTCCCCACTCAAACCACCCGTAGTTTCCACATCCAATACTGCCGGCAAATCCCCCGCTTCGAGTTTGACAGTTTTCAAGAACAAATCTATTTGTCCTTGAACGCTGCTTTCCGGTCGAAAAAAGTGATATGCACCGCGTTGAATCCCCGCAGCTTTAATTCCCCCCCAATTCCGGGCGAAAGTTTGGGAAACTAATGTTGCACCTTCCGTCGATTTGACAAATGCGAACAGAATGCCTCCCTTGGCAACGGCTTGCCAATTGACGTTGGGCTGGTAGTCGGAAACATCTATACCGCGAATGCTCATATAATGGAGAGTTTAAGAAAGCTGGCGCAAGTCTGAAGAAGCGACTAGATTAAGGCTACATTAAATTGTAATGCTAAGTTGCTAATTGTTTTTTTGTAGGGGAGATTGTACAAGTGAACCTCGATCGCATAGAGCCAGGCCCCGGTCAAGAGTCGGTTTGGGATTACCCGCGCCCCCCTCGTCTTGAGGAATCGACCAAACACGTACAGATTATTTTTAACGGAATGACGATCGCCGATACGCGCCGCCCGTTTCGGGTATTGGAGACAAGTCACCCTCCAGCCTACTATATCTCTCCCGAGGACATCCAAATGGAATATTTGCATAAAACTTCACGGGGATCTTGGTGCGAGTGGAAGGGACAAGCGGGTTATTACACTGTGACGGTAGGGTCGAAGGAAGTTGTAAATGCTGCTTGGTTTTATCCTCATCCCAATCAGGTTTTTGCAGCTATTAAAGATTACGTGGCTGTTTATCCGAGCCAGATGGATGCTTGTTATGTGGACGGGGAATTAGTGGAATCTCAACCAGGAGATTTTTACGGAGGTTGGATTACCAAAGATATTGTCGGCCCTTTTAAGGGAGGAATCGGAACTTGGGGTTGGTGAGTTCAACAGTTGACAGTTGACAGTTGACAGTTGACAGTTTGAGAGTTGACAGTTGACAGTTGACAGTTTGAGAGTTGACAGTTGACAGTTGACAGTTTGAGAGTTGACAGTTGAGAGTTGACAGTTGAGAGTTTGAGAGTGATCTCTACCCTTAAGTCCGAGGATTGGAGTAATGAATAGTCTGATTTTAATTTCTCCCGAAAAACGTTCCGGCTTTCAACCAATTCTTTCTGGTAATTGTGAAATTGCTGGGTTTCTCACCACCCTTCGCGGCTTTAGGTTTTGATTTGAGGAATGGCAAAGAAACCGCGTTTTTTACGCACAACTTAGTTACGAGTTCGTCTCGGCTTAAAAACTGATTTTGTTGAGTTAGTCTGCGCCATACATGAGTTAAGGGCGGGCGCAGAAACCTTTTCTTGCGCGACAACAAGCCAACAAGAAAAAAATCAAGAATACTATAAGTCTATTATTAAGCGAGGATGAACCAATGCAATCCACACTGCCGAAGCTAACGAATCAGCCCCTCCTCAAACAAACACTGTAGTCAAGAATACAGCCAATGCTAATAAATAAATGTTAAGATAATTCAAGAGCTGACACTAGATTTGTTGCTGCTGTATTGTTCATTCGGATATGCGCTGTGTCTGTGGAATTTATCGCGCCATCTAACTTCCCTGAAAAACCACCTGAAAATTTAACTTTAGAGTCTACTCTTAAGGATCTGGCTGTCTTTAATTTTCAAATTGAAGCTTCATCCCTAGCCAAAGACGTAGCTCGGTTGTTTCAATCTCACCCCCTGCTTCCGGGAGTTATCTTGACGGTAAATGGAGATTTTTTAGGAATGATATCGCGCAGGCGATTTATGGAAAGGATGAGTCGCCCATACGGAGTAGATATATTTGCTTGCAGACCAATTCTGGCTTTGTATCAAATAGCTCAAACCGATACTTTGATTTTACCAGAAGTAGCCTTAATTGTCATGGCTGCTCAGCGAGCCGTGCAGCGGCCGCCGGAACTACTTTACGAGCCGATTGTTGTGCAGTTAGCACCTCAAGTTTACCGACTGTTAGACGTGCATCAAGTATTGGTAGCTTTAGCTCAAATTCACCAACAAGCTACTTGGTATATTAGCGAGCTTTATTACAATTTATCGGTAATACAATCTGAACTAGAAGCAGCTAATTCTCAATTAAAAACAGCTAATTCCGAATTGTATCGCCTTGCTAACTCCGATGGTTTAACTTTGGTAGCAAACCGCCGCTGTTTTAACGAATATTTAGATAAAACATGGCAGAGATTGGGACAAGAAGCAGCAGAAATATCTTTGATTTTATGTGATATTGACTTTTTTAAGAAATACAACGATAGTTACGGACATCAGGCGGGAGATGCTTGTTTGCAACAGGTAGCACAAACAATTGTTGAGGCTGTAAATTACTCAGCAGGCGAAGTTTCGGAAGAGACGCTGGTAGCTCGTTACGGAGGTGAGGAATTTGCGGTAATTTTGCCTCGAACTTCACCAGAGATGGCTGTCTCGATTGCAGAACACATTCGAGTTTGGGTGAAAAAACTGGCAATTGAAAATATTAACTCACCAGTCTCTGCTTGTGTTACGCTGAGTTTGGGAGTAGCGAGTACGGTTCCTCGACCGGAAACTTCAAAAAAAGATTTGATTGCAGCGGCAGACCGTTCGCTTTATCAAGCTAAAGACGCAGGGCGCGATCGGGTAATTTTAGAGGGGATCGAATTAAATAAGTAGAAGAGTTTGAGTTAGTTCAGGAACTTTTAGTTTATGGAATTGCAAGAATGGCAAAAATTGAGTGACGAACAAAGATATGACTACTCAGAGGAATTAGCAGCACATCTGCCTCAGTCAGTAATTTTTAGAGGTTTACGACTTTACTGTTATGGTGACCGCCAACTCTCTGTTGCCCTTTTTGAACATGAAGGAGCTTTATTTTCTCTGATTCCAGGAGGTCCAATCCAACTCGGATACGAAGCCCGCAACTTTTGCCCGACTGACGAGCAAATTGAATCATTTCAGAAGACGGCTGAGGAGTATCAGCTTGATACAGCAGACATCTACTCTTATGTCCAAAGCGTTACTACACCTGCTCGAAAGGTGACAATTTCTCCGATGATTGTAGAAATTAAGCCAACAATGATTGGTTTTGAACCCATCAGCTCGGAAGAACTTAAAATCCAGAATTTATTAAAAGATTATCCAGACTCTCCGGCTGCTAGGATTGTTAATTGCTCTGACTTGAAACCAGATAGTAGCTATGGATTTAAAAGATGTCAAGATAGCTCGATCGCGGCTTGGCAAATTATGCGGAAGACTTACGAAGACATTCAGGCTGGGTTAGCTGCTGGAGGACTGCGTTTGCTAACTTTCGACGAATGGGAGTATGCCTGCGGTGCGGGAAGCACCACTCTATTTCGCTGGGGAGACTTCTGTCCGGGCGATCGCTATCCAGACGATCGCTCTGACTGGAAACTCCACTTGCAGCCCAATCTTTTCGGGCTTCATATCGCGCAAGATCCCTACGATAGGGAGATAATTAACCAAAAACAGATTTTTCGAGGTGGAGATGGTGGATGTACGATTTGTGGTGGATATGGCTTTTTTGTTGGTTGGTTAACTTTAGCAACTGCTTATGGCGAGGCTGATGCACTTTGGTATTCCGCGGAAGACCTGAAAAACATTAGTGGCAATATCATGCGCCGCGTAATTCCATTGCCCTAAGACGAAATCTGCGTTCATCAGCGTTTATCCGCTGTCATCTGCGATAAAAAATCTCGAATCTGTACTGTGGCAATCTTGCCCGAGCTAGAACAAATCCGACGCAACCGAAAATAATATGAGTTGAGAAGTGATCGCCCTTGAACTAAAATTTTCCCAGCAACTCGCTTCTGTCTAAACAGACTCGTACCAAACCCGCTCGGCCGTCCAGTGCCTGTCCGAAGATTCATAAATCCTCAAGCCCTCCAAACCCGCAGTTTCAATCATCGTCTGAATTTCATCCAGGGTAAAAGCCGCTTGTAGAGAATCACTGAACAATTGTTTCTGATGCGAGTTGCAATCTGCCGCATAGAGCTCGACTAAATTATCCCTAATTTCCCGTGTTTCGGGCCGGAGTAAATCCCGCAAAAATATTGCTCCGTTCGGCTTCAAAACCCGCCGGACTTCGCGTAAAAACGGCAGCGGATCGGGCAAATGGTGGATAATGCTGTTGGAAATCACCATGTCAAAACTATTGTCGGGATAAGGCATGGCTTTAGCATCAATTAATTCGAGATTAATTTGCGATCGCACTCGGGCCTTTTCGACATTCTGCGCTCCAACTTTCAGCATATTTGCCGACAAGTCAATACAGGTCAATTTCCATTCCGGCCGCAGTTGAGTGAGGGCGATTGGAATTCGCGCCGTACCCGTACCCGCGTCCAAAACGTTTCCAAAAACCGGCCCCAAAGCAGCCGCACTCTTGGCAAACGCAGCATTAACCTCAGTAAAGTCCATCGAATCGTATTCGATCGCCTCTTCCCAAGAATCCATCACCTCCGGTTCCAAAACTCGCTCCATAAAATTTATCTCGTTATCTGGCATTTCCATATACAAGCCGAGTTTCGCCTGCAAAATCTCGACTAACTCCGGTTCCATATATCTGTAATTGTCGGAGATTTGCAGGCAAATAACTTTCTTGCCTTTGAGACTGTCGGGAAATTTGCTGCGAAGTCGAGCTCCGTGCTTCTTCTCCATCACAAATATGACATCAGCCCAGCCAAGCAAACCTTCAGTGACTCTAATTCTCGCACCTTTTTCGGTTCCAGCCGATCGCGCGCTGTACCCGCTAATTTTCTCGCAGATCTTCTCGGCCGTTAAACTCCGCCACTTATTCTGGCTGCACACAAACAATATCTTGATTTTATCCATCAACCAAAACAGCAAAAATCGATCGTACTTCTATTTTATCTGCGTTCATCTGCGTTCATCCGCCTGCATCTGCGGTTAAAAAATTCGATCGACTTTTTCCCCTTTCGCGCCTTACATATCATAAATACTGTATCTTGTCAAATCGAGCAAAATTTTATTTATAATTCTTAACCCAAAAAATGCGTATTTCGCATAAGAATTTGTAGATATTACATTTGCAAAATTTTAAATTTTACGATTTCAAAGGGTTTCAGCGTCAAAATCAAAAAATTGTTATAGCACCCCTTGAGTATCAGAATCGTATAATAGCTCAAACGGCGCAAATTCGTCAAGTAAATGAGAATGGAATCAATAGTGAAGGGTGGTAATTTTGGGGATTTTCGGAGATTGATTGAACATTTAAAACTAAAAATATTTTATTATTTATTCTACTTATCAAAATTGCTTCTGCTGTCCCGATCGCCCTCAACCGCTCAACAATAGAAATAAGCTCGATCTAACTTTCTCCATCTCTGTTATAATTGAGATTAAACGAAGTCGTTATGAGTTCAAGTAAGCAGCTATGACTGAACAAGCCGTAGAAAACCTAGTAATTATTGGCTCTGGCCCCGCAGGATACACAGCAGCCATCTACGCCGGGAGAGCAAACCTCAAACCCGTAGTTTTTGAAGGCTACCAAACCGGAGGAATTCCCGGCGGTCAACTGATGACCACCACAGAAGTCGAAAACTTCCCCGGCTTTCCCGAAGGCATCACCGGGCCGCAATTGATGGATCGGATGAAAGCTCAAGCAGTGCGCTGGGGTGCCGAGTTATACACAGAAGATGTAACTTACGTTGATTTAACCCAGCGGCCGTTTACAGTGCGATCGGACGATCGAGAAATCAAAACCCACACGATAGTAATTGCTACAGGCGCGACGGCGAAAAGATTGGGTTTGCCTAGCGAGCACGTATTTTGGAGTCACGGCATTTCTGCCTGTGCGATTTGCGACGGCGCCACCCCAATTTTTAAAGGAGTAGATTTAGCTGTCATCGGTGCGGGCGATACCGCAGCAGAAGAATCTATTTATCTGACAAAATACGGCTCTCACGTCCATATGTTGGTGCGGCGCGGTCAGATGCGCGCTAGCAAAGCCATGCAAGACCGAGTGCTGAGCAATCCTAAAATCACCGTGCACTGGAACACCGAAGCTGTGGATGTTTTGGGAGTGCCGGGGAGCAAGATGGATGGGTTGAGAATTAGAAATATTGAGACCGACGCCGAGAGCGATTTGCTGGTGAAGGGTTTGTTTTACGCGATCGGTCACACTCCCAACACTCAGCTTTTCCAAGGTCAGCTAGAACTCGACGAACTAAGCTATATCGCCACGAAACACGGTTCGGTAGAAACCAGCGTCGATGGAGTGTATGCTGTCGGCGACGTGCAAGACCACGAGTTTCGTCAAGCCATCACTGCTGCCGGTAGCGGCTGTATGGGGGCGATGCTAGCCGAAAGGTGGCTGTCATCGAACGGCTTGACTCAGGAATTCCATCAAACCAAGGAATCGCAGCAAGCAGCAGCGCCGCCCGCTCCAAAAGTACGCAAAACCAGCGAGAACTTTGATATCAACGACACTCGCCACGAAGGAGGTTTTGCTTTGCGGAAGTTGTTCCACGAGAGCGATCGACTGATTGTGGTCAAATACTCGGCTCCGAGTTGTGGCCCTTGCCACAGTCTCAAACCGATTTTGAGCAAAGTAATAGATGAGTTCGAGGGCAAAATTCACTACGTGGAAATTGACATCGAAGAAGATCCCGAAATTGCTGAAAATGCTGGCGTGATTGGTACGCCGACGATTCAGTATTTTAAAGATAAAGCTTTGGTGACTGAGCTTAAGGGAGTTAAGCCGAAAAGCCAGTACCGCGAGTTAATTGCCAGCAATTTGTAAGCTCGTGTCGGCAGAGGATGACTGCGATCGGATTGGTTGCTAGTGAGAATTTCAGTCTCCCCCACAGAAGGACTTGCATTCCTCACTACGAACGGCGGACTTGCATTCCTCACTACCAGCCTGGTCGATGTTTGATAAAATTATGACTGGCGCCGATCGAGCAGATTGTTGAGCAAAATCTACCCAGCAACCGAGTCGATCGAACTGCGTCGGTCTGTCCGGAACAAGTACGACCGCTAAACTTTGCCGATCGCGTCCGGAACCTCCAGGATTGGAAGATTTGAAACCATAACTGTCCCGTTGCAAGTGCAGCACAAAGGCACGCCGAACTAACCAATCCCAAGGCGATCGCATACCGGAACTCGAAAGCCTACATAATTAGACTTGAATTGCCAAAATCGAAAAATACCCTGAAACGATCTGCGTTTATCTGTCTTTATCTGTCTGACATCTGCGGTTTCGGGAACGATCGAAGACTTATGCAATTCAAGTCTATTCAAAAAAAACAATATAAAGCCCTCCTAGAAAGACGGGGCTTCTACCCATTTTTCTGATGACACAAACTAACTTGAATCTCCAGCCCGACTACTGGAATAAGATTTGGCAAGAAGAAGGCCGCGGAACTTGGCGTCGATATCCCGGATGTTTCGGCAGAGTTTGTTGGGCCGTCGGACACGGGCTGGAAGTTTTAGAACTCGGATGCGGTGCAGGTGTCCTGGCTTCTCAGTTGTTAGAGTTTGGCAATTCAGTAACTGGGTTAGATATTTCCGAAGCTGCGATCGCCCAACTTCCCAAACACATCCCAGGCGTAGTCTCAACTTTACCCGAAATTCCTTTTCCCGATCACAGCTTTGATGTTGTAGTAGCAACAGAAGTTTTGGAACATATCGACGACGATCGAGCGTGCGTGATAGAAATAGTTAGGGTGTTGCGATCGGGCGGCAGAGCTTTTTTTGCCGTACCCAACAATTGCCTCGGCCCTGATGAAGAACCAGAGCACGTTCGCAAGTACACTCCAGAAACCCTAATGGATTTACTCTTACCTTACGGCGACGTTTTTACCGAAACATTTATTGATGAGTTTAGTGTTGGCAGAGATTTTATTGCTCTACCAAGCATTTTAGCCGCACTCTACCTTCCCAGCGACAACTAACTTGTTTGAGTTGCAAGATATCAGGATAAAAAATGAGCATTAGGGCAGCACTCGGACAAAAACCATTTTTATCTTTTTGTGCGATCGTCAAAAATGAAAGCGAGAATTTAGCGCGCTGTTTGGCTAGCGTTCAACCCTACGTTGATGAAATAATTGTAGTCGATACGGGTTCTCAGGACGGTACGCCGGAAATTGCCACTCAGTACGGAGCAAAAGTGGGATATTTTGAGTGGTGCGACGATTTTGCGACGGCGCGGAATTATGCTTTATCTTTAGTGACGGGTGAGTGGATTTTAGTGCTGGATGCAGATGAGGAGTTAGTTGTCACATCAGTAGATTTTAGAGAAACCCTCAAATTCCACCCAGAAGCGCTCGCTTATTCAATAATTAGAACAGAAGTAAGGCATCAAGCGGGAATGACTCCGCTACACATGATCCGCTTGTTTCGCAATCTCCCAGAAATTAGATATGTCGGTCGTTTTCACGAGCAAATTCAGTATCAAAACCGCAGTTTTAGCGACAGTGAAGTCCGAAGTTTAGATAGTGTCAGAGTATTGCATCACGCTAACAGCCACCAACAAGTCGCCGCCAAAGTTGTCAACCGCAATATTCCCATCTTAGAGCTGGCCCGACAAGAAGAAGGGCTTAGTCTCATGCTATTGTACTCCCTAGCTGGGATGTACGGCTCAGCGGGCGAGGACGAAAAAGCGCGAGACTGCTGGGAGGAAGCATTAGAAAGATTGTTTCCGCATTTGATAGACGGCAACCCTCCAGAAGAATTTGGTTTCATTCCCTCCTTAGTTTTTACTTTAGCAGGGCGATCGCTCCAAAATCGAGACTATGAAACAACCATGTTACTGTGTCAGCGAGGTCTGGAATGGTGTCCCAACTATCCTCCCCTAAATTATATAGCTGGCATGACATTAATTAATCTAGGATTTCCGTTAGGTGCCGTTGCTTACTTTGAGAATTGCCTGAAACTGGGTAAAGATAACAGCTACTATACAAGAGAGCCTTTCGAGCCAAGTTTCACCACCACCGACCCGGCTTGCTGTTTGGGTCTAGCTTATATTAACCTGAAGCGCTGGTCGGATGCAGTATCGGCATTTGAACTAGCGCTGACTTTCGATGAAAACTGCACAGCAGCCCAGGAAAATTTAGCAAAAATCCGACAAAGCTTCAATCAGTAAACGGCGAAACATGACACTAAACAAAGTTCAATTACCGCGATTTCTCAACATTGCCTCACCGTCAAGCCTGTCAATGAAAATGATGTGGGCGGGTTTGGCAATAACTGCCTTATTTATCATAGTAGCAACCTTATCTCCCGTCATGCAAGGTTGGGGATGGCTGCAAAATCCTACCGATGCTTTGATTAACCCGATTCACGAACCGCCGTCGGCGAATTATTGGTTCGGTACCAGCCGCAGCGGCTACGATGTTTTTTCGCGCACGCTGTTTGCTTCGCGGGCGGCTTGGCAAGTGGTGATTTTAGCCACAGCGTTGAGTTTGTTTATCGGCGTGCCGCTGGGTTTGGTTAGCGGTTATTTGGGTGGCAAGCTCGATCGCGTGCTGTTATTTTTAATGGATACAATTTATACGTTGCCAGGATTGCTGCTTTCGTTAACTTTAGCATTTGTCGTGGGAAAAGGAGTATTGAATGCTGCGATCGCCCTGAGCATTTCCTACATCCCTCAATACTACCGCGTCGTCAGGAATCACACCGCCAGCGTCAAAACCGAATTATTTGTCGAAGCCGCCCGCGCCATGGGTGCAGACACTTGGACAGTGTTGTCGCGCTACCTGTTTCTCAACGTAATTCAGAGCGTACCGGTGCTGTTCGCGCTCAACGCCGCCGATGCAATTCTAACATTAGGAGGCTTAGGATTTCTCGGTTTGGGACTTCCCGAAGAAACTCCGGAATGGGGACACGATTTGCGTTTAGCTTTAGATGCGCTACCTACGGGCATTTGGTGGACGGCTTTGTTTCCCGGTTTGGCAATGACTTTAATGGTTGTTGGGCTGTCTTTGGTGGGAGAAGGATTGAACGAATTTGTCAATCCCCGGCTGCGGAACCAGCAGTAATAGGAAAGATTGGTTCGTAGTGAGGACTTCAGTCCTTTCTTCTCTTATAATTATAGTCCTACAAAAAGGTTCGTAGTGAGGACTTCAGTCCTTTCTTCTCTTATAATTATAGTCCTAAAAAAGGTTCGTAGTGAGGACTTTAGTCCTTGCCTTTCTCAATACTCTAGTCTAAAAAGGTTTGATCGTTCGGACTTGGGTCCTTTCTTTTCCGAGGACTAAAGTCCTGACTACGAACTGTTTGACAAGCAAACGCAAAAGATGAAATACCAAACATTTCTCGAACACATATCCGAGTTGTACAATAACTGGGGGACACCGCAAGCCGAACCAAAATCCAGTCAATTTCAGCAAATAATCAACTCTCTGCAAACCACAACGACAGCCAATGCAATGCAGTTGCTAAATTTTGCTGTCGAATGTATGTCTCCCGAAGAAATTTACTGCGAAATCGGCTGCTTTCAAGGCGGCAGCTTAATCGGTACGCTGCTAAATCATTCACAAATAACCGCTTGTGCCGTTGATGACTTTTCGGAATTTGATACTTTTGGCGACAGCAGCGATAATTTAGGAGAAAACCTAGCCAACTTTAATATATCGGAACAAGTTGTTTTTTGCAATCAAAATTTTGAGGAATTTTTCTGGGATTTGCGGGAAATGCAATCTGCCGATCGCATTGGTGTATTGTTTTATGATGCCGCTCACGATTATCGATCGCACTTACTAGCTTTACTTTTATCCAAACCTTTTTTAGCAGACTCGGCACTGATTGTTGTCAGCAATAGCAATTGGGAGACTCCGCGTCAAGCCAACTGGGATTTTATCGCCGCCCACCCTCAATGCCAACTGCTATTTGATTTTTCTGCACCTGAATTTAGCGATGCTTGGAATGGCTTGCAGGTTTTTAGTTGGGATGTCGTCAATACATCCGGCAATTACGAGTGGTCAACTTTTCAGCAATTGGGCAGTCAGGCTGCGATTCAATCAATTTACGATTTGCAGCAATCCGATCGAAAAAAAATCACCGCAGAGCTGTACAGTCAAGCTTTAAACCTGCACCAAGCCGGAAAATTTATAGCAGCAGAGGAGAAGTACAAGCAGGTTTTGCAGTACGATCCAAATCAAGTAGATGCTTGGCAAAACCTCGGTACACTTTATTATGCCACAGAGCGGTATCGAGAAGCGCAAGATCTGCTGAGCGAATGTTTGGCGGTGGATTCCTCCGTAGCTGGCGCTCATTACAGCTTGGGCTTGGTGTTGGAAAAAACCGGGGATGTTATCGGTGCCGTAAGAGCTTATCGAGAGGCGATCGCCCTCGAACCCAACTGCATTGATGCTTATAATAATTTAGGCAATATTTTAGGACAAATCGGCGATGTCGATCGAGCTGAGTCAATTTACCGTCAAGCGATCGCACTTAATCCCGCTCATTTTGGCAGCTATCTGAATCTGGGAAACTTGCTACTGTCGAAAACAGAAGTCGATCGCGCGATCGAGCTTTACGAAACTGCCCTGCAATTGCAGCCCGATGCTGCTGAAGTTGTCGCCAATCTCGACTTTGCCCGCCGTCTCAAAAATGACCCAATTCAAGCATACCTTTATTTTGGCAACGATTGCTATGGGCGCGGTGAATATCAACAAGCCGTTATCGAGTACAGGAAATTTTTAGAAGTTCAAACAGGCGACCTTCAATTATACTTAAATTTGGCTGAGTGTTACCAACATTTAGAGGAATATGCAGCCGCCATTCAAGTTTGCCGGGAGGCGATCGAGCTTTATCCAGCAGACGCCAGTCTTTACCGCAATTTAGTCTTGGCTTTGGTAGCATCCGGGAGAACTTCAGAAGCGATCGCAATTGCGACCGATGCGTCGAGTTTATTTCCCGAAGACAGCTTTTTTAATCCGGGACAGTATTTAATTCTGCCGGTGATTTATCAAAGTGTAGAGGAAATAGCTGTTTATCGCGATCGGTTCGAGACGGGAATCAAACTGTTAATCCAACAAACCAACCTCGATACAGATGCAGGCCAACAAAAAGCCTTAACAATTATCAGTCAGCACACCAACTTCTTTCTAGCTTACCAAGGCGGCAACGACTTAGATATCCAGAAACAGTACGGGCAATTTGTTCGCAAAGTCATGGCTGCTAACTACCCGCAGTGGGTAAAGGATTTACCGCTACCTCCCCCCAGCAAAACCGGAAAAATTCGCATCGGCTACATATCTGGTTGCTTGTGGGGACATACAGTCGGCAAATTAACCCTCGGCTGGCTGCAACACAGCAGCAGCGAATTTGAAGTATATTGCTATCAAATTACCGAGACGCAAGACAACTTTACTCAACAGTTCCGATTTTACAGCGATACTTTCCACTACATCCCTGGCAACTTAGAATTAATCTGCCAACAAATTATTGCTGACCAATTACACGTACTGGTTTTCCTCGATATTGGGCTGCAACCGCAAATGACTCAACTTGCAGCCTTGCGCCTTGCTCCCATTCAGTGTACCTCTTGGGCGCATCCGATGACTTCAGGATTGCCCACCGTCGATTACTTCCTCTCCAGCGACTTGATGGAACCGGAAAATGCTGTTTTACATTATTCCGAAAAATTAATTCGCTTGCCGAATATTGGCATTTCTTACCCGCAGCCCACGATTCCTAGCACAACGGCCACTCGTGCAAATTTTTGCCTGCGGGAGGGGGCTGTTGTTTATCTCTGCTGTCAAACTCTCTGCAAATACCTGCCGCAGCACGACTATATGTTCGCGGAAATTGCCCGACAGGTTCCTCAAGCTCAGTTTGCCTTTATATCACGTCCGAATGTTGATATTGGTAAACTGTTTCAGCAGCGCCTCCAGCGGACTTTTGCTAAGTACGGTTTGGATAGCGCTGATTTTTGCGCGATTTTACCTAAAATGGATGAGAAAGCTTATTGGAATCTTCAACTTTTGTCTGATGTTTTTCTCGACAGTTTCGGTTGGTCTGGAGGTCACACGACTTTGGAAGCGATCGCGTGCAATTTACCAATTGTCACTTGTCCGGGAGAATTTATGCGGGGCCGCCATTCCTCTGGGATTTTGCAAATGCTGGGAGTCACCGAAACAGTTGCTCAAACCGCAGCAGAATACGTAAAAATAGCTGTGAGGCTGGGCTTAGAATCGGAATGGAGGCAGAGTATTGCCGATCGAATTTTGCAAAGACAAGGGCGTCTGTACGGCGATAAAACTTGCGTCGCAGCCCTTGAAGCTTTTTATTATCGTGCAGTTGAGTCAGTTTAATTATTCGATCGCGGTTGTCGGAGGTTTGGAGTCGCCAAGCGGTGATTGAGTGCCCAACAGGAGTGGCGATCGCGATCGGTTGCACAGTTGTTTTTAATAGGATAATGATGGCGGCAAATTTTTTGTCCTTGCCACCAACCTTTATACTTAAGCTTGAGTCTGGTTTTGCCGCTCCCTGTTTTCCAACAGAAGACAACTGTTTTGTCAGATCCTAGTCCCGATCCCATGAATCATTCCCCATGCCCAATCCCCAATCTTGCATCTAAAATAGCATGAGTTGGTTTTAAATACAGCAGGTCATCCCGTAATATTACTTAGTATTGCGGAGAAAAGGTTCATCGCGTCTTTATATTGCAGCGGATATTTTTTAATTAAGTATAAAGTTGCACGTCTTTTCAACAATCAGGTCAGACAATTTTCGATTTGAGATTTTCGATGGAATCAGCTATACCATGATGGTTGGGATCGCGGGTCTACCATCGCATTTTTTGAGGGAACAGGTGTCGGTTGAACGGCTAGCTCCTCTCAAGAGAGCTTGGAGTTTCTCAAATCCATCAAGTGTCGCCATGGAGGCGATCGCCCGTGAGGAAGATCTGCCTCGGCGAGATCGAGGTAAACTTAGTAATATTGGACTTAAGTTGTTTCTGAGATTAAAATGAATGTAGATATTAGCTAGAGAGACAAGCAATCCCCGAACAGTTCGCAGCGTAACAATTACCGCAGGAGCGAACTCTTAGCAAACTTTCTCATTCTGGCTGTTATCTCTGAGACCGCAAAGCTCACAGACAAGCTTAAATGAGAATGTGACGTTACGAACTTAATGTGATGTAATGTCAAAAGCAGCCCCAATTTTTCAAAATTGAGCTAACTTAACAAAGAAAGCCCCTGTTGCACTACTAAACCCGCAACGCTTCATTGGGGGCGATCGTCGGTCTCTCATGAGAGAGTTGCCGACTTACAACTAAAGCTCACAAGCTTTATTCAATCGCAGATTGCGTATGATTCAATTCAGGGAAACAGGGTAAAGATGGGTGCATCTACACGGATTGTATTGGTCTCAATTCCGGCAAGTCAAAAATTGTCTGCTAACTCTCTGGCAGACTGCGCCGCAGCCTTTAACCCAGATATCCACACAAAACAGCGCCGTTCGATCGCGCCCAAGTTTTTCCGGGCCGTTCTCAGGATTTAGCTGAGCCAGACATGAGTCAGTATTGTCAAGCTAAGCTGACAAAGTTTTCTAGGTTCTTGACAAAAAACGGAAAACAACTTCCATTTTTTGTGAGAACGGCTACAATCGTAAGGGTCTTTCCAAGATCCGATTCTCACAGTTTGGTGCTTCGACTCTCTGCTGTTACATTTGAGGCAGCAGACCCGCATCCAAGGTGGCGAAAATTTGCCGTGCAACTGTGATGTCTGACGACCAGAGTGAAAGCAGCAAGCAAATCAAAAGTTGGACACCCATAACAGAAAAGTTAGAGGGTTCCGTGCCAGAAAACTTGTACGGGTAAAACATCGAAGTGCCGAGTAAAAAAGCCAGTATTTTTTGAGGTGCGATCGCATCTCCGGGTTTGCTTTTCTGGGTCAGGTATCGCAGACGATGCGTTAACTAGCCCAAACAAGAAAAAGCCGCACGCTCAATCCGAGGTTGCGACGTTAAAGTCGGCGATCGAGTGAATGCGCTGGCTACTTCTTTCCCAGAGCTCGAACTTTGACTCATAAAATTGGTGCGGTTTCGGTTACTGCTTCACTTAGCAGACCGAAAATTCCACGATTTCTTCCTGCGGGAATGTCAATACTGGCTAACTTGTCTAAACTACAAACAGACACTATTCCACTGTTATTTATTCTTTAATTCAGGAGCATGAGGAAGGCGGCATGATCCAGGCTAACACCGTACTCGAAACCAAAATTACACCCAAAATGGAAACTATCGAGTTGCTGAGGAACGCCGAAAGCGTTCTACCTGAGAGCGAGTTGGAACTCTTTATCGACGAAGAAGACGATCGAGAAGATTTTCTAGACAACCCGTCTGAGGAGGACGACACTAAAGCTGGCAAAGGCGCGAAAGCCCGCCGTCGGGCTCAGGCAAAGAAAAAGCATTATACAGAAGACTCTATTCGTCTCTACCTGCAAGAAATCGGTCGGATTCGACTGTTGCGAGCAGACGAAGAGATTGAACTCGCCCGCAAGATTGCAGATTTGCTGGAATTGGAGCGAGTTCGAGAACAATTGCTCGAAGAGTTAGACCGCGAACCTAAAGACAACGAATGGGCTACTGCTGTAGACATGGCACTACCTGCATTCCGTCACCGACTCCACGTTGGTAGGCGCGCCAAGGAGAAGATGGTGCAATCAAACCTGCGTTTGGTGGTGTCGATCGCCAAAAAGTACATGAATCGCGGTTTGTCTTTCCAAGATTTGATTCAAGAAGGCTCTTTGGGTCTAATCCGGGCTGCTGAAAAATTCGACCACGAAAAAGGCTACAAGTTTTCCACCTACGCAACTTGGTGGATACGTCAAGCCATCACCAGAGCAATCGCCGATCAATCCCGGACTATCCGCCTCCCGGTTCACCTTTACGAAACCATCTCGCGGATCAAAAAAACTACCAAGCTGCTTTCTCAGGAAATGGGCCGCAAGCCTACGGAAGAAGAAATCGCCACCAAGATGGAGATGACCATCGAGAAGTTGCGCTTTATTGCTAAATCCGCACAGTTGCCAATTTCTTTAGAAACTCCGATCGGCAAAGAGGAAGACTCGCGTCTGGGAGACTTTATTGAATCTGACGGGGAAACGCCAGAAGATCAAGTCTCAAAGAACTTGCTCAGGGAAGATTTGGAAAGCGTTTTGGACACTCTCAGCCCCCGAGAACGGGATGTACTGAGGCTGCGTTACGGCTTAGATGACGGACGGATGAAGACCTTGGAGGAAATTGGTCAAATCTTTAACGTCACTCGCGAGAGGATTCGCCAAATCGAGGCTAAAGCCCTGCGGAAATTGCGCCATCCCAACCGTAACAGCATCTTAAAAGAATATATCCGCTAGAGCATTTGTCTCGCATCACCCAAAAGAGTGATTTGCTCTTTTGGGGTGGAACCCCCTACCCCAAAAAGAGCGATCGCTGTTAAACATTGTACTGCTCAATGCACGACGGCAATTAGCTATTTGCTGCGGGTAAATTCTCCTGCAAAAATTGCGCTGCTAAAAACGCACGGGCAAAATTTTGGGAGTCCCCAAAAGAACTCCCAAGCTTTGCAGTGTCTGAAAAGTTTTAACTAGAAAATTAGATCAGGCCCCAGAAGTGCAGCACGCCTTGACCGGAAACCAATTCAATGATGACAGCGGCAGAGAAACCAATCATTGCTAAACGACCGTTCCAATTTTCAGCACCTGCGCTGAAGCCCCAGTTCCAAGCGTTGCGTTTTTGTTCTTGCATAGTGCGAACTCCCTTCATTAACTTTTGTAAGGCTCATGTTAATTAATATAACAGTTACTTGAAAAAAATGCAAGTTTGTGATGCGTGATATCGATCGCAAAGGTCGATCGACCTTTCTCCTGTTTCCTACCGAGGAAAAATCGCCAATTCGGTATCAGGATCGAACAAGTGAATTTTGTCATGGGCGATCGCCAGCCAAAGCTCCTCGCCAACACGGATCGATCGCTCGGGAGGCACCCGCACCTGCATCCGCACAGCCGGATCGTCAGTCAAACACACCCGCAAATAAGTTTCGTGTCCCAAAGCCTCCACAATTTCCACTTGTACAGACAGATTTTTGGTAGCAGGAGGGTTGATGCTGAGATGTTCCGGGCGAATGCCCAAAATCAGTCCTCGCCCGTCATATTTTTGTAGATTTTTCGCCCAAATATCGGGTAAAGTAAAGCGAAACTGCGGGTGAGAAATCAACAGCGGCGCGGTAAACTGCACGGGCAAAAAATTCATCGGCGGAGAACCGATAAACTCAGCCACAAATAGATTAGCTGGCTTGTTGTAAAGCTCTAGAGGCTTAGCGACTTGCTGAAGCTGGCCAGCATTCATAATCGCAATGCGATCGCCCATAGTCATCGCCTCAGTTTGGTCGTGAGTCACATAAATAGTGGTAGTGCCCAACTGCCGCTGCAACTGCACAATTTGCGATCGAGTTTCCGCCCTCAACTTCGCATCAAGATTTGATAGAGGTTCGTCCATCAAAAACACTTGAGGATTTCGAGCCATCGCCCTACCCAAAGCCACCCGCTGCTTTTGTCCTCCCGAAAGTTGTTTCGGCAAGCGATTTAAAAGCGGTTCTATTTGCAATAATTGAGCAACCGCCCTAACTCTTTCTCCTACCGCCTTTTCCCGTTCCGACAAATAGCGCAAACCCGGAGGAAGCTTGCGAGTTGCTCCCACTAAAAAGTCCTCCCCTAAAGTATATATTCGCTCTTTGCTTACAGTATTAGAAGCTAAATAATCGATCGCCTCTTCTATCTTATTCCTGATTAGTTCTACCTTCTCCCTTCTTCCTTTTTCTGTCACTGTCACTGTCTCTGCTTCCTCATTCCTTCTTCCCTCTTCCCTCTTCCCTCTTCCCTCTTCCCTCTTCCCTCTTCCTTCTTCCTTCTTCCCTCTTCCTTCTTCCTTCTGTGAGCGGCGCAATCCAAAGGCGAGATTATCGTAGACTGTTAAGTGAGGATAGAGAGCATAATTTTGAAACACCATAGCGATATCTCGGTCTTTTGGAGGTAAATCATTAACGAGCCGATCGCCAATCCAGATATTGCCGGCTGTCAAAACTTCCAAACCTGCGATCGATCGCAGCAAAGTGCTTTTTCCGCAGCCCGAAGGCCCCACCAACACCATGAATTCCCCGTCGAGGACGGTCAGGTTAATCCGCCGCAAAACAGTGTTAGACGAAGAGCTAGGAGTCTCTGTTGAGACACTTTCTGCGACGTTGTTTGCTACTTTTTCCTGTTCTCCTTGGCGGAGGGGAAAACTTTTGTAGATATTTTCTAATACAACTTGCGCCATCAAACGATTTTAGATTTTAGATTTGGAGGAAGGAAGAAGGAAGAAGGAAGAGGGAAGAGGGAAGAATAATGGGAGAATTTCATTTTTGTAAAAATAATTTTTTCTTTTAGTGTGATCGTCCCCGGTCGCTTGCCGATCTAACCCTCGCGAGCGGGGACAGCACTATAAAAACAAAACTGAGATGCTCCCCAAATAATTACCCATTACCAATGACTACTGACTATTGACTACTGACTACTGACTATTGACTACTGACTACTGACTACTGACTACTGACTATTGACTATTGACTACTGATAACCTTGATAATTCTTTCACCAGGATTGAGGTCAAAAACCCGATCGCCCGGAGCATCCTTCCCCCAAAAAGCTATAGCATCAGTAGTCGATCGCAGCAGGCGGCCAGCAGTCGTAAAAAGTTTAACATCCGTACCCGGAACAGCCCGCAGCAATCCAACCAAAGCATCTTTAGGCTCTGCAAAGCGAAAAGCTTGAGTGCCAATTTCGCCGCGGTTAGTCAGCCTGACAGAACCCGCAGGCATTCGTTTAGCCCAACCCAACTCCGAAATTAGCACCAGACTGTCCTCCCGGTCGATCGTAATACAACCCACCAACTGTTCCTGCTTCCGCAACCTGGTGACTTGAGAACCCTGGGCGGTGCGGCCCATGGGCGGCAGTTGTTCGTCATCAACATCAAATCGGAGGACTCGACCTCCCGAAGTTGCGACGACCACTTGGTCGCCAACTTTGCTGAGACTAGCATTACGCAGTCGATCGTCCTCCTTGAGTTTAACAACAGTCACGCCGCGATTAGTCAGCTCAGCAAATTCCTGCATCGGCAAGCGCTTAATTTTGCCTTGTTGAGTCAGAGTTACTAAATCCGCAGCCTCCGAATTTTCCGGCAAAATAAAGTGTGCAACTGTGATTTCCGAGAAAGCACGACCTGCACTTTCTTTAGTAGCACTGGGCGACAACAAACTAACAATCGGCGTTCCCCGGTCTTTTTGGCTGCTACTAGGAATATCAGCCACTTTCAGCGGATAAGCTTTGCCGTTAGGAATTAAGACGACCAAAGTGCGATCGGTTTTTGTCAGGTTTGCCGTCACAATAAAATCTTCATTTTTTTCTAAAGCTGAAACCGATTTTTCGCGACTTTTCGAGCGCGGGCGTTCCGCAGCGGGCAATCGTCTCACGTACTGCTTGTGCGAAAATTCAACAATAGTTTCCTCCGGTTCAATATCGGGCAATAAATTAGGTGAAATTGTTGCCGGCAACAAAGGCTTCACACCAGCATTTTTCTTGCCAGCCGGTTGTGTTTGAGCAGTTCTGGCGCGTCCGGTTCCATTGGCAAATTTAGTGCGACGTTCGTCAGCGTACTTGCGTTTTAGCGATCGCAATTCCTTCTTTAAAGCCTTCAAAAGTTCGCGCCTGTCGCTCAACAACCGCTGCAATTCTTGAATATTCCCCATCAACTCATCCAACTCAGACTGCAAATTTTGCCTTTCCATACCAGTCAGCCGACGCATCGGCATCGCCAAAATCGCATCAGCTTGACTTTCGCTCAGATTAAGGCGAACTTGGAAAGTTTGCTTAGCAGTAGTCCCGTCAGGAGCATTTCTGAGAATGTCGATCGCAGTATCAAGATTTGTCAAAGCCAACATTAAGCCTTGGACAATGTGACAGCGACGTTCTGCCGCCTGCAACTCGTAATTGTAGCGGCGGGTGAGAGTCACTTCTCGGAAATCGAGAAATTCTTGCAACAATTGTCTCAAGGTCAACTGTCGGGGTTGACCGTTGACAATTGCCAGCAAAATCGCGCCAAAATTTGTTTGCAGGTCAGTTTGTTGGTAAAGACGAGTCAGCACCGCCTCTGGAGTAAATTCTCGTTTAAGTTCAATTACAACTCGAATGCCTTCGCGATCGCTCTCGTCACGCAAATCAGAAATACCGTCGAGGCGGCCGGCATTCACCAACTCCGCCACCTTTTCAATCCAAGCTGCCTTATTTACCTGAAACGGAAACTCCGTCACGACGATCGCCGTTTTAGTTCGTACCTTGCGATTCCCAGGCACTTCTTCCACCCCAGCTATACCCCTGACCGCAATGCTACCTCGACCCTTAGTGTAGGCATCAAAAATGCCCTCTGTAGAGACGATTTCCCCTCCGGTCGGGAAATCTGGGCCCGGAATTAGTTCGATCAACTTCTCATCCGAGATCTCCGGATTTTCAATCAAAGCAATTAAACCGTCTACCACCTCGCCCAAATTGTGCGGCGGGATATTAGTAGCCATCCCGACAGCAATGCCAGTACAACCGTTGAGCAACAGAAACGGCAACTGAGCAGGGAGCGCCGTCGGTTCCTGCTGCGAACTGTCAAAGTTATTAGTAAAATCAACAGTTGCGTCACCGACTTGGGTTAGCATGGCTTCGTGGGCGATCGATGCCAGCCTAGTTTCCGTGTAGCGCATCGCAGCAGCAGGGTCATTGTCCACCGAACCGAAATTGCCGTGACCCGCCAGCAAAGGATAGCGGCTCGAAAACTCCTGAGCCATTCGCACCAGAGCGTCGTAAACCGATTGGTCGCCGTGGGGGTGATATTTTCCCAAAACATCTCCAACTACCCGGGCGCACTTGCGGTAAGGTCGGTCTGGTGTCAAACCGAGTTCGTGCATCGCGTACAAAATTCGACGGTGCACAGGTTTTAAACCGTCGCGGACATCAGGCAAAGCTCGCCCGACGATCACACTCATGGCATATTCGAGGTACGATTGCTGCATCTCGGCGTGCAGAGGCGTAGAAATTACTTGCCCGGAAAGTAGGTTGAGTTGTTTAGCCATGAGTCCTTATGTCTAATTACTAGATAGCAGAATATCGGAGTATTCTGGGGTGAAACGGAGTGAACTAAAATCGATATGAGTAGCCGTCCTGTCGGTGAATAAACTTCACGTTTTTTATGGTAGAAACTCCAATACGAAACTGATTAATTAAAACCTCAAAACCCTTTGCAGTAGGTGTTTTCACTCGCGCCGTATAGGTTCCGGCTCGTGAATTCTTGCGGTCAGTATCCAGCGTGAACTTAACTGTATCGCCTGTTTTGACGTGCTTGTATCGTACTCGTGTATTTTTCACTGCTGGGAACCCGTGTTTGTTGACTCGTATTTCCTGCCTTGTGCCGTGCCCAAAACACGTGACAATCAGAGGCTGAGTTGTTCTCAATTGAATCGAGCGACCAGATTTCCCGACACAGGCGGCATCAATGCTGTGTGACTTCTCTAAGCCCTGTTGAGTGCGGTTGAATTTAGTTCTGCCGCCCGTCCAACACTTCACCGTGTCGCATAGCTCTTTTGCCATCCTGACAATGGCAAAACGGGTTGAATTCACTGCTGCTGCATCTTTAAGGGGTTGCTTGGCTTGTGCAAGAATACGTTGTAGCAGGTCGGGTTTGCCCGAAAGGAAATCTTGGATATCGCGATTCCCCTTCTTCTGGTTGCACGGAACACAGGAAAGAGCAAGGTTGCTGACTCGGTTTGACCGACCTTTTGATTTAGCCTGAATGTGTTCTACTTCCAGGGGGGTATCGGTTGCACCGCAGTACGAGCATTTTTGTTCCCACTTTTCTAGTAGATATTGCTTCACCTCATAGCCAGCCAGTTCACCCGCTTGATATTGCACTCCACTAATCTCAGGATTCTGCATCAGTTGTGTGTCAAACCGGACTTGCTCAATCTCAATCTCAGTGATGGGACTGTAGCGCATGAATCGCTTAATCCAAGTTTCTACCGTTTGAATTCTATGTCGCAAGCTGGGGGCTAACCATCCTGTAGGCTGCTTTCGATTAAAACGCTTTGCTCGATATCTAAGATTGCGCGAACGCCGCGAGCCTCGCACGCTAGCCCGTTGTTTGAGGTCAGCGCTGATTTGCAATCCTCGATGCTTTAGTTCCATGCCGAAGACAATATCTTCACCGCATTGAATGGCGAAACCCGTCCATTTAGAACCTGGATCTATTTTGAGCCGATAGGGTTTGAGTGTGGGATTGAGAATCTGTTGCTTGAGGACGATCGCAAACGGATATGATCTGTACACCGCTGCTTTTTGTTTGGTCAACAGCTCTCTAGCACGGGCAGGATGCACCATGTTGAGGAACGTCCTGTCGTGATTCAACAGGAAAACGTAATTAGCTTGAATTTGCATTTCTGCATCTGGGGACTTGGTAATGTTTGCATCGATTGGCTTACAGGCTTGTTACCAGGGTGCGGTGTTCCACGTTCAGAAGCTACGCGATGTTCCTCCCCTGACGCTTGAATCTTGCCCGAATTGATTGAGTCATGACCCTCCAGCGGCTATCACACTCTTGGTGTGTGTGAAATCTGGTGTAGCAGGGTACTCCGAATTACTCCGTTTCCCTCGAATTACTCCGCTTCTTTGCTACTCTATGTTGCCGACCTTTGTGCCTACCTGTCTATTTACCCGCCGCCGCGAGAAGGTTGATTCACAGTCATACTTTTCCTTATAATCGCTCACAAAGGCCGATCGTTCAGAATTCAGCCGGGTCAAATCTATCCGGGCGAACTCTCAAGCCTCTGACACCAGCTCGATAGCGGTCAAAACTGAGAATGGCGAATCCCCAACCATCCCCGCTATATTGGGTACTCCGATCCGAATGGGAAGGCCCGAGTAGGTCAATCAACATTGCTTGACTCTAAGAGCAAGAAAGAAAATAATTGTCAAGGCTCCGGGACTCCCATAGCAGTTACAAAAAGTAATGGAACTGCCCTCAACCTCAGTCCACCTTCATACCCCTATCCGAGCGATCGTCCCCAGTCTAAAATCTAAAATCTAAAATGGTACAAGTTGGAGTCCTGACCACAAGAGAGGATAAGCAGTAGCAATCCCGAAATTGTCTGCGATATTCGGGGGAGAGAGGGAGATTCTCGGTCGTCGGGGAGAAAATGTAACCGTGAAGGGGAATAGAGAATTCAAATATACAATTTAAATCGACAACAGGTTACTAAAAACTTGCTACCGGGGGATCGTGAGACGAGCGTCAGTGTCAGGTCTAGTTCTAAAAAACAACTAAACACTCTATCTAAGGTAGACAATTATTTGAAATATTCTAGTAGACTGTGGTAGATTGTAGTAATATCAATAGGTTCACCCTATTTTACGTTAAAGCATTTCCGCATCTAAGCGCGGATGTATTGTAGCAGACTGACTGAAGAATATACATCTAAAACCTGTTCAAAGTATGGACAGAACCACAAAAAGTTAGAAGGTAACCAACAGTTTGTCCTTCTTGCGGTCATGGCATCGGGCGTGATATGAATGGCACTTTTAGCCTTTTTTTAAAGGCTGTGACAGATCCGCGACACAAAGGCGTAAGATTGCATCTTACCAATTGTGCCATACACAGTAAAGGTTGATTTTCAGCTTCTACCGGGTTAAATGTATCTGTTTGTTTGTATGTAGTAGTCTAAATGATGGTAATGGATGCTTCTGGGCATCTGTACACCCTCTCACGGTAGTCGCTCAAGGAATATATGCGGGTTTTGCAGGGTTCCCGGCTGATGGCGCTAAAAACTCTGCATTTTTGACGGGGAATCTAATCCTCGTGCCGTGTTCCTCTTTTGACTCATGTCGCAAAGTTTCCATACTTCCCATATTTATTTATGAAAACCGTTCTGATTGTAGAGGACGATTTGGTTAATGCTCGAGTTTTTTCCAAAATACTTACTAAGCGGGGGGGCTTAGCTGTCAAGCACACGGAAAATGTTGAAGAGGTGATGCAGATTGCTGCGGCCGGCCAAGCTGATTTGATTTTAATGGACGTGTCTCTTTCGCGCAGCGTGTACCAGGGAAAATCTGTTGACGGCATTAAGATTACTCAACTGCTGAAAGCTGACCCGCAAACCGCCTCGCTGCCGATTATATTGGTGACGGCTCACGCGATGGCCGGTGATAGAGAAACTTTTCTGGATCAAAGCGGTGCCGACGGTTACATCTCTAAACCCGTAGTAGACCATCAAGAGTTTGTCGATCGGATCAAGGCTTTGCTCCCTGAGTAAGCGAACCATATTTGAAGCAGGAAGTTCAGCAACGGATTCGTCGGCTGTCGGATGTAACAAATGTAACGGAGGGAAGCCACGAAGTTTGTAGTTTAATACGCTTGGGTTAGCGGTCTTTTACCGAAAACTTGGCTTCTTCAGCCCCGTCCTTCTAGGACGGCTTTTATTTGATCGACTTTTTAAGAAAAGTCTTGATATTTCTTAAAGACCTAGTGTTCAATCTAACCTACGAATTCGTGCTTAAACCCACATCAGAACAAATAGTTATTTTCGCAGACTGGCTTGAATAATGCGAGCGTGTTTATAATACCATTTTGACAAAAGATTGCGACATAATAAATGTTTTGTTTGGTCGCTTGTACCATTGTGGTCAGGTGCGGCTCTGTCAAATTGTCGATATATAGCTACGAATTTTTCGTGGATCCACAGCCTACAACTAATGTTGTATTAATTTTGAAAATTGGTATTATAAGGAAGAAATAATTTTATTTATAGTTTGATTCAAACAATTAAAAATTTTAATTTTCAAGTTTTATAAAAAAACATTCGGTAAGCGGAAAACTCAGTGTCTTTAGACCTGAGATGCAAGCGACACGGGCGGTTTCAACCGCCGTGAATCTTTTTTGATTCTTAATACTTAAAACCAAAGAAAGATGTTAAAATACAAGCCAGGGAGGTGAACTAGATTGATAATAAACTATGTTTATAAGTTGCGACCCAATCAAACACAATCATCAAAAATGTCTGCTTGGATAGATATGCTGCGAAGCCAGTATAATTGGTGCTTAAATGACAGAATCTGTCAGTACAGCCAGCAGTTTATCCAAGGCAATTACTGTGACATTAGAACGAAAGGCGAAGCTTCACCATTGACCTGCTTCGTAAGTAAAAGTGGCGCAACCGGAAATCCTTGGAAAGATTCTAAGTCTGACAAAGAAGGCAAAGCTAGAAATCCTCGTCGAAGTGCTGGTGACATTCAGATTACAGCATTACCTGAGTTAAAAATGGCTAGACCTTGGTATAGTGGAATTGACTCAACAGTTTTACAACAGAATGTTAAACGCTTAGACATTGCCTACAAAAACTTCTTTGAAGGTAGGGGATTTCCTAAATTTAAAAACCGCAGCAACTTCACATCTTTTACTTTCGTGATGGGAGTAAAAATCAAGGGTAATAAAATTTACCTACCCAAACTGGGTTGGATGCGGTTTTACAACTCTCGCTCAATCCCAGATGGGTTTACCATCAAGGCTTGCGCGGTTAGAAAACGCCAGAATGGCTGGTATGTTTCTATTAGAATAGAGGATAAATCTGTACCTGAATACAGCGCTACTCCTGTTGGCGATAACCCCAAAGTAATAGGTTGCGACCTAGGAATCACTAAACTGGTTCACCTTTCTGATGGATACCAAATCAAAAATCCCAAGTTTTCGACGAACAAAAAAGCTAAGCGGACTCTAAAAATCAGACAGAGACGGGTTAGTCGCAAAATTAAGGGTAGTAAAAATCGCAAAAAAGCAGCTATTAAAGTTGGGAATTTCCATCAAAAGATTAGCGATAAGCGTCAAGCATATCAATGGAAAACTGCAAATTTAATAGTATCTCGTAACGTTGATGTAATTGCCACAGAAGATTTAAATATTTCAGGGATGATGCGCCGATGTAAAGTAAAAAGTGACGAGAAAACTGGGAGGTTTCTGAAGAATGGGCAATCCAGAAAAAAGGGATTGAATCGCGCTATGTCTGATGCAGGTTGGGGCGATTTGGGATTAAAGATTGAGTATCTGGCTGCAAAGCAAGGAAAAATCGTAATCAAAGTTAATCCTAAACACTCTAGTCAGGAATGCAGGAATTGCAGTCAGATCGATAAATCCAACAGAGATGGAGAAAAATTCATCTGTGTTGAGTGCGGATATCACGAACACGCCGATATTGGCGCTGCAAAAACGATTAGAGATCGAGCTTTGAGAATGGTACGTGGGCCAGGACGCGAAACTAGGTGCTCAACACCTAAACGCCCAAAAAATATCACCACGCTCGCAGAGCAAACGTGGTGAGTTTGGGAACCTGAGCAATCAGGATATTAAGGCCGCAATGTCTTAAGAATCTCAGTCGCTTTAGCGCTGAGAGTGTCAATGAATTCTGATTTATGCCTGCGGCTGAATATCTTCTGCCTTCTTTTTTCGGGCGATTTGATGTGCCGATCGCACTTTCGCCTGTGAATTTTGAATTTTAAGTTTTGAAACCAAAAATTTAAGATTTTTCAACCAACGCTTGCGCCTGTTGGTTGGGAGGATCTCTCAAAAATTGCCGCGCAGTTCAGGATCGCTGGCTGCGCGGCAATCTATCTCAAAACACTCGTTTTAGTCTTCGTCCTCGTCGAAGTCGTAACCGATATCATCATCATCATCGGCGATCGCGCCTAAGGAATCATCATCAGTATCAGGGACAAAATCGTCCTCATCAACCTCAACTTCCTCAAAATCCTCATCGGATTCAATGTCAGGGGTGCGGGCGACATCAAAAGGACTCTCGATCGTATACTTGCGGCGGGCAGTACGATCGTCCAACACGACATCTTCCTGCAAATCCTGGATGTCGTCGTCAAACACGGCACCCTCAAAACCGGCATCCTGAACGCTGGCATCCTCGTAGGCATTGAATCCAGTTCCAGCAGGAATCAGGCGGCCGATGATCACGTTTTCCTTGAGGCCGCGCAGCCAGTCGGATTTGCCTTCGATCGCAGCTTCGGTGAGCACCCTTGTGGTTTCTTGGAAGGAAGCTGCGGAAATAAAGCTGTCGGTATTGAGCGAAGCTTTGGTAATCCCCAGCAGCACCGGGGTGTAGTCGGCGGGGGCGCCGCCAGTAATCGACATGGCTTCGTTCACCTGTTCGACTTGCCGCAGTTCGACCAACTCGCCGGGGAGCATGGTGGTGTCGCCGCCGTCCTCCATGCGGACTTTGTTGGTCATCTGGCGGACGATTACTTCGATGTGTTTGTCGGAAATATCCACGCCTTGAGACTGGTACACCGATTGCACTTCGTTGACGAGGAAAGTCTGCACCTGCTGGAAACTCTCCAAAGCGGCCTCGAAGGTAGGTTGGCGCTCTTTGAGGACTTGGAAAAATACTTCGAGAATTTCGTGGGGGTTGGCGGGGCCGTCGGTTAAGGCTTCGGCGACGCCAACGCGCTGTCCGTCGGAGACGATCGGGTTTTGGCCTGGTAATAAAGGATATTGCTCGATTCGGCCGTCATCCTCGACTACGGCGAGTTCCACCACATCATCGTCGGTGACTACCTGAGCTGTCCCCGGGCGCTTGGCTAAAATGCAAGCTTCCTTCGGTTTCCGCCCTTCGAGCAATTCCTCAATCCGGGGTAAACCTTGAATGATGTCCCCAGTTTTGGCTCGCTCGAATACGAGGATGACTAAGTTGTCGCCGCGTTGCACCAAGTCGCCGTCGTCTACGTGGAGCACCGCACCCCCGGAAACTCGGTAGGGACGGGCTACGCGCAATACTATTTTGGCTTCTTCTCCGTCATTGGAGGTTGGTATAACTTTCACGACTTGACCGGACTCTTCCAGAATTACTCCCGGCGCTACTTCTGTACCGGCTACGAGTAATTGACCGGGACTCACCTCGGGCGTACCCGCTACTGAAACTGTGACTGAATCGGCATCCCGCATGACTAACAACCGGCGGATGGGTTCGCCCTGTCCTTCGCGGATGCCCCGGACGATGCCGGCTTCTTTGCAGAGAATCTCGGTGCGGGCGACTACTGCGCTGGGGGCGATCGACTGTCCGTCTTCTACCAATAGTCTGGTGTGGGTGCTGCCTTGGGTGGGATCTGCCGATACGTCCCGCCGAATTACCAGCGATTCCAAAATCACTAACTGCAAGCGGAAAATCCGAGAAGGCGCTGGGACTTCTTCGCCTTCGACGAGAGCTAGTTCTTGCGACGCCACCGCCGCTTCTGAGCCAACCCAAGCTGGGCCGGAACCGTCGGCTCCAAAAGCTAAGGCGTCCCCATCGTCGGGCAGGAGTTCGATATCTGCTGCCAGTTGCGGCGCGCCGGAACCAATTTCTAAGATGAGCTGAGTCCGCAGCAGTTCGAGTCCTTCGACTGATTTGACGCGCTCTCCGTCTTTGTAGGGGAGGCGTTGGACTGCTTTGAGGGCGATCGACTCGTTGAGGGCTGTTTGGGAAGGTATGGGTGGTTTGTCGGGTACGGGGTACTCGACTACGGGGCGCAGCAGCAATGCTGGGCCTTCGGGGGTTTCGATGTATTCGGCATAGCCCAATTCTTCGGCAATTAAGCCGGGGAAGATTTCTTGACCGGCACTGACTATTTGACCTTCGCCGTAAGTGAGCGGCGGGCGATCGACCGAGTGCAGGGTTCCAGGCTTGATGACGATTTCCCGGAGGATGTCGTTTTTCTGGGTAACTTCTACCGCACCGCTGGTTTGGCAGAAAATATCTTTGACGACTTCGGTGCCGGCTTCGACGTACTGGCCGTCTTCTACTAGGAGTAGGGAGATGTCTTTGTTGACTTCGTGGCATTCTTCGGGAATCCACAGCAGGGTGCCGCCTTTGACGACTTCGTAGCCGAGTTTGGCTTTGCCGCGCTTGTGGACTTCGACTCCGGCGTATTTGACGATGCCTCCGGTGGCGGTGCGGTAGCTGTCGTCGAGCAGTTCTGCGACGACTTCGCCGTTGATGACTTTGCTTCCTGGTGCTGTTTTGAGCGAAAACCTTTGGTTGGAGGCGGTTTCGATGATGTAGTGTTCGCGGCCGCCGGCGCTTTCGGCGCGGACGATGGCTTGGTCTAGCAGCACTTGAGCGGTGATGATTTCGATTTCTCGCTCGTCGGCGATGCGGACTACGCCGCCGTGTTCGGAGACGAGTTTGGTTTCGGCGATGACGCTGTTGGCTGCGATGCGATCGCCATTTTTGACTGCTGGTTCGGCACCCGGGAGCAAGTTGTAGACTTCACCCGAGAGAATCCAAATCAGTCCGCCTCTGCTGGCGGTGCGGGTGGTATTGCCTTGACGGTCGGTTTTTTCTTCTGGTACTAAGTCGGCAAATTTGGCTTCGCCGGCCAAGTCGGAGGCTACGTCTGTTGTGACTTTTTCGGTGGTTTTGCGGGCGGCGCGTCCGACGATCGGCACTTCTGCCAAAACTTGACCGGGGATGGCGCGCTGTCCGTCTTTGACCATCAGGGTCGAACCTTGGACGATCGCGAATTCTACTTTCAGCTTCTGATTTTTGGCGCCGGATTTGCCTTCTTCGTAGCCTTCGCCCTCGAATACGAGTTTGCCGTTGTTTTCGGCGACGAGGGCTTCTTCACCGTGTCTGGTACGGAAGGCGCGGGTGCGTAAGTTCTTAAACTTGGCGACGCCGGGAAATGGTGCGCGTTCTTGTTTGGCGACTTCTCCAGTAAATACGCCGCCTGTGTGGAAGGTACGCATGGTGAGCTGGGTTCCTGGTTCCCCGATCGACTGGGCGGCGATAATCCCGATCGCTTCTCCCATGTCCACCATTTTCAGGTGGGCGAGGCTCCAACCGTAGCAGCACTGGCAAACGGAACGGGTGGCTTCGCAAGTTAGGGGCGATCGTAAATAAACTTCTGGCACTCCAGACTTACCGATTTCCCCTGCCAATTCTTCTGTAATCGGCTGGTTGCGGGCGGCTCTTTCGTTCTCAAAAGTCACGATTTCTTTGGTTTTGGGATTGACCACATCTCGGGCCAACACCCGCCCCAGCAGCCGATCTTTCAGGGGGATGAGCACGGTCGCACCGTCGGTCATGGGGCGGACACGAATCCCGCGTTGGGTGCCACAGTCTACTTCGCGCACGATGACATCTTGGGATACATCGACTAATCGACGAGTCAGGTAGCCCGAGTCGGCGGTGCGGAGGGCGGTATCTACTAAGCCTTTGCGGGCTCCGTAGGACGAAATGATGTACTCGGTAACGGTGAGTCCTTCGCGGAAGTTGGTTTTAATTGGCAAGTCGATGATTTCCCCTTGGGGGTCTGCCATCAATCCGCGCATTCCGACGAGCTGCCGCACTTGGGAGATGTTCCCCCGGGCGCCGGAGAAGGCCATCATGTACACCGAGTTGAGCGGGTCTGTGGCTCGAAAGTTTTTGACTACTTCGTCTTTGAGGTCTTCTGAGGTGCTGTTCCAGGTGTCGATTACTTTTTGGAAGCGTTCGACTTCGGTGATTTCGCCCCTAGTGTATTTTTGTTCGGTGATTCGGATTTCTTCTTCGGCTGCTTCGAGCAGTTGTCGTTTGATTGGCGGTACTTGCAGGTCGTCTACGCTAATTGAAACTCCCGCTCTGGTCGCAAACCGAAAACCCAAGTCTTTGAGTTTGTCGGCCATTTGCGCCGTGCGGGCCGTTCCATAGTTCATGAATGACCAAGAGATTAATTTTTTGAGCTGACCTTTGTCAACAACTCGATTGCGAAAAACAATTTCCTTATTTTCCTTATTTTCTGTCATTTTTCTGCTGTTAGTAATTTAGTCATTGGTCAGAAGTGCGAGCTTAAGAGCTCGCGAACCTTGTCATTAGTCATTGGTCAGAAGTGCGAGCTTAAGAGCTCGCGAACCTTGTCATTAGTCATTGGTCATTGGTCATTGGTAATTAATAGAATTTCAGCAGCCTAACATCGATATTTAGGGTTTGCTTTGTCTACCTTGCCGCTAAGTCGCACCTCATTTTTTTCGCCTTTAGGACTTACCAATTACCAATTACCAGAAAGAATTGGTTGAAAGCCCCAAGTCTTTGAGGGAGAAATTAAAATCAGACTATTCATTACTCCAATCCTCTTCCTTCTAGGTAAAGGTCGCTCTCAAACTGTCAACTGTCAACTGTCAACTGTCAACTGTTGAACAATTACCCAATTCCTAATTGTTAATTACCGATTCGATCGTTTGGTGATAAATAATCCTGCCCGGAGTAGTCCGAATAAACTGATTGATCCTCTTACCCTCTGCATCTTCCCGAACGCGGCGGAACTTGTATTCTTTCGTCACAGTACCGTCAGTCGATCGCTCCACCTTCAGCGGTTCACCTTCGGGTTCTGTGTTTTCGATCGCGCCTTGAAACCTCACCCACACGTAGGAGTGCAAGTCCACGACTCCTTGTTCGTAAGCTACAACCGCATCATTAAGATTAGAGAAGTAATGACCTGCTCCTTTTTGACCGTTAGGATTGTCGGCTGTCAAGTAATAGCAACCGAGCACCATATCTTGAGAAGGAGTGACGATCGGTCTTCCAGTTGCCGGCGACATAATGTTATTAGAAGCCAACATCAGCAAGCGCGCTTCAGCCTGAGATTCCAGAGACAAAGGCACGTGTACCGCCATTTGGTCGCCGTCAAAGTCAGCGTTAAAAGCCGGACAGACTAGCGGGTGAAGCTGAATCGCCCTCCCGTCCACCAAAATCGGCTCAAAGGCTTGAATCCCCAAACGGTGCAGCGTCGGGGCCCGGTTCAGCATGACAGGGTGTCCTTCAATTACCTCTTGCAGCACGTCCCAAACGCTGGGATCGTTGCGTTGAATCAGTTTTTTGGCTGCTTTGATGTTGTTGACGAGTCCTTGGCGGATCAGGCGGTGGATGACGAAGGGCTGGAAAAGCTCGATCGCCATTTCCCTCGGTAAACCGCACTGATGAATCTTCAGTTTCGGCCCCACCACAATTACCGAACGTCCAGAGTAGTCAACCCGTTTACCCAGCAAGTTTTGCCGGAAACGACCTTGTTTCCCTTCAATAATGTCCGACAGCGACTTCAGCGGACGGTTGTTTGCGCCCACCACAGTCCGGCCACGGCGGCCGTTATCAATTAGCGCATCCACAGCCTCTTGTAACATCCGCTTTTCGTTGCGAATGATAATTTCCGGCGCCAGAATTTCTTGCAATCTGGCCAAGCGATTATTGCGGTTAATAACTCTCCGATAAAGGTCATTAAGGTCACTGGTTGCAAAACGTCCACCGTCTAGCTGTACCATCGGCCGCAAGTCTGGGGGAATCACCGGAATCACATTGAGTACCATCCAATCGGGATGAGAACCCGTAGCGATAAAGTTGTCAATTACCCGCAAACGTTTAATTAACTTCGCGCGTTTTTGACCTTTAGCATTAGCAATATCTTCCCGCAGCTTTTCCGCTTCGCTTTCTAGCGGAATATTTTGCAGCAAAACTTGCAAAGCTTCCGCACCAATGCCTACTTCTACGCCTGTCAGCGTGGAATCTTCGCTGTAAAGTTCATCTTCTATTTCCAGCCAAGCATCTTCGGTGAGCAATTGCTTGTATTGGAGCTTTTCAGCATTACCAGCATTCAGCACAACATAGGCATTGAAATAGACAATTTGTTCGACATCTCGCAGGGGCATATCTAACAGAATTGCCATGTAACTGGGGATGCCTTTGAGATACCAAACGTGAGCCACTGGAGCTGCTAATTTGATAAATCCCATGCGGTGGCGGCGGACACGAGATTCAGTGACTTCCACACCGCATCTCTCGCAAACAATGCCTCTATGACGCACTCTTTTGTACTTACCACAATGACATTCCCAATCTTTTGCAGGCCCAAAAATGCGCTCGCAAAACAACCCGTCCATTTCCGGTTTTAATGTTCTGTAATTTATGGTTTCTGGTTTCACGATTTCGCCTGTAAGCTGACCATTGGGTAAAGTTCTCTCTCCCCATTGTCGAATTCTTTCTGGTGAAGCTAACCCAATCTTTACGTAATCAAATCGTTGTTCTATCTTAGCCATTCTAGACTCCAATCGATGATTTACTTGAAATTATTTGCTCTAATTAATCTGTTTTGATTGATTGTTTGCCAATTACATCAATATCAGACTCCTTTATATGTGGCATTAGTTTTAATGTCATAAATGACATTTTTGGACACTCCCAATTCGCGAGAAATTTTAGCAAGAGATTCTCCAGCTTTAATTCTTTCTCGCACATCCTGTGCTTGAGCAAAAGTCAGCTTGCGATCGAGATATCCACCCATACGAGGAATCGGAACCTCTTCGCCTGCTTCCTTCCAAGTGATGTGATACTTAATATTGTGTATAGTTATCGGATTTACGCTGTATGCTTCAGCTAGATCCTTCATTCTTTCTCCTGCTGCTAGTTTTTGCCGGATTTCTCGCACTTTTTCCCAGTCTAATTTGGCATTGGAAAGGGGATGACTTTTTCCTTGGGTGCGTCCTTTTTGGGAAGCATCTAATAAATTCTGAGAACGAGTACCAGCCCAGAGGTGTTCTGGATTAATACAACTGGGAGTATCGCAAGTATGACAAGCATCCATATAAGTTGGAAGTTCACATCCTAATTTCTCTGCTAAAACAGCACGAGTCACTGTTGCCTGTTTCCCATCTTTTGTTAAATACCTGCCATAGCCGGCACCGTCTTTTGCGCCTTGGAAAATTATGCAGCCGTTATCTTGAATTTCTCCTACAAAGCGTGGGGAAACTGTGGTGAAATTATCGGGGATATTTGCCTGAATTATCTTAGTAATAGTTTCATGTTGTACCCCATACTCTTTTGCTAGGTGGTTCTTTGCTGTTCCAGATAAATATTTAGTCTGAATTTCCCGCAGTTGTTGGATAGACAATTTACCACTTCCCGGAATACTTTTGCGTCTGGGAGTTTTGCGATCGCGCCCCATCATCTGTCCGGTATTCTCAGCAGCAGACCCCGCTACGAGATGTTCCGGGTTGATGCAGCCTGGATTGTCGCAGGTGTGGCAAGCAAAATAACTGGAATCGAGGAATCCTGTTATTTTCGATTCGAGGACTAATCGGTGGACTAATACCGTTTTGCCATCGATCCACTTACGCCCGTAACCGTTACCAAACTTACTGCCTTGCCAATTAATACAGCCTGTCGCCAGGTCTAATGCTCCTTCAATTCCAGGGATAACTGTTACAATAATCATGTCAGCGTCTCTCCTCTTAAGAGCGTTGATTCGCCTCAACAGTGGTACGAACACTGTTGAGGCATTTTCATTTGAGAGTATCGATTAAAGATTTTAGATTGAATGTTGCCAAAAAATCTAAAATCTTTAATCCCTAATCCTCGTCGAGTTCGTCGCGAGAAAGCGATTCGTAAGTAGGCCTGGAGGGCGATCGCCGCCCACCAGCATCCGCCATCAAATCAACTTCTACGTGCTCGCTGCCTTCGTCGTTCGTATTCACCTTGTGCACGGCAATGTCCAAGCACAAAGACTGCAACTCCCGCATCAGCACCTTAAACGATTCCGGCGTACCGGGGCGCGGGATGGCTTTGCCTTTGACGATCGCATTCAAGGCCTCATTTCTACCCTGCATATCGTCCGACTTGACAGTCAGCAACTCTTGCAAAGTATAAGCTGCGCCGAACGCTTCGAGAGCCCAAACTTCCATTTCTCCGAACCGCTGACCCCCCTGCTGCGCTTTGCCACCCAAAGGCTGCTGCGTTACCAGCGAGTAAGGGCCTGTGCTCCGGGCGTGGATTTTGTCATCTACCAAGTGGACGAGTTTGAGCATATAGGCGATGCCGACTGTGACGGGGCGATCGAACGGTTCGCCGGTGCGGCCGTCGTAAACTATAGTTTTGCCTGGGTGTTTTTCGTTAAATACCCAAGGTTTGCCAGTTTTTTCGCGCGCCTCCTCTAACTTGCCGTGAACGGTTTCCCGCGACTTTTCAGCGCCGTGCATTTCGTCAAACGGCACCATCTTGAACCGCATCGACAAATTTTCGCCCGCCCAGCCCAGCAAGCACTCGAAAATCTGACCTACGTTCATCCGCGACGGTACGCCCAAGGGGTTGAGTACGATGTCAACCGGAGTCCCGTCTGGGAGATAAGGCATATCTTCCATCGGCAGAATCCGGGAGACGATACCTTTGTTACCGTGGCGGCCGGCCATTTTGTCGCCGACTTGAATCTTGCGTTTTTGGGCTACGTAGACGCGGACAACCATGTTGGCGCCAGGGGGCAGTTCGTCGCCCTGTTCCCGGGTAAACACGCGCACGTCCACCACGCGGCCTTTTTCGCCGTTAGGGACGCGGAGGGAGTTGTCGCGCACGTCTCGGGCTTTTTCGCCGAAGATTGCCCGCAGCAGTTTTTCTTCCGGCGGTTGGTCGGATTCGCCTTTCGGAGTGACTTTCCCTACCAAAATGTCGCTGGCTTCTACCCAAGCACCTTTGCGGATGATGCCCTGTTCGTCTAGCTGGCGCAGCGCGTCTTCGCCGACGTTGGGAATTTCGCGGGTGATTTCTTCGGGGCCGAGTTTGGTTTGGCGGGCTTCGATTTCGTATTTCTCGATGTGAATCGAGGTGTATACGTCTTCGTACACCAAACGCTCGCTAATGAGCATGGCATCTTCGTAGTTGTATCCCTCCCAGGGCATATATGCTACGAGGATGTTGTGGCCCAGGGCGAGTTCGGCGCCTTCGGTGGAGGAACCGTCGGCGAGCACTTGACCGGCTACGACGCGATCGCCCTCATAGATCAAAGGACGCTGGTTTAAACAGGTATCCTGGTTCGATCGCTGATATTTTTGCAATTCGTGTTCGATGCAGCCGGCATATTTTTGCTTCCACACCGAGGGCTGCTTGGTTTTGAGCTCGTCGTATTCGCGAATCATGAAATGTTCTTCGCTGGAATTCGACTCGGCATCTACCGCTAGGGGCTTGACAATAATCCGGGTGGCATCGATGTAAATTACCTCGCCGTTGACCTTAGAAACTACCACCATCCCGGAATCTCGGGCGGCTTGAGCTTCCAAGCCCGTACCCACAAGGGGACGTTCTGGTTTCAGTAGCGGCACAGCTTGCCGCTGCATATTCGATCCCATCAGAGCTCGGTTGGCGTCGTCGTGTTCCAAGAACGGAATCAGCGATGTCGCGACGGAGACGATTTGCACTGGCGAAATCGCCATGTAGTCCACCTGCATCGGGGTGGTGGTGGTGAACTCTTGGCGGTAGCGCACGGCTACGGTTTCGCCCAAGAGGTTGTTGTTTTCATCGAGGCTGATGTCTCCGGGGGCGACGCGCAAGTCGTCTTCTTCATCGGCTGTCATGTATACGGGGGCTTTGTCCCGCAATACTTGTCCTTTTTCGACTGGGTAAAAAGGAGTTTCGATGAAGCCGTAGGGGTTGACGCGGGCGTGGGTTGCCAAGGAGCCGATGAGTCCGGCGTTGGGGCCTTCTGGTGTTTCAATGGGGCAAATCCGGCCGTAGTGGGACGGGTGAATGTCCCGCACGGCGAAACCGGCGCGTTCCCGAGTCAAGCCTCCTGGGCCGAGGGCGGAAAGCCGGCGTTTGTGGGTCAGTTCTGCTAGGGGATTGGTTTGATCCATGAACTGGGATAGCTGCGAGGAACCGAAGAATTCCTTGATTGCTGCTACCAGCGGTTTGGGGTTGACCAGGGAAGCGGGGCTGAGGGAGTCGGCGTCGGAAACTGTCATCCGTTCGCGGATAATCCGTTCTAGGCGGTTCAATCCGACGCGCACTTGGTTTTGCAACAGTTCGCCGACACTGCGGACGCGACGGTTACCTAGGTGGTCGATGTCATCGGTTGAGCCGATGTCGAATTCCAGGTTGATCAGATAGTCGATCGCCGTCAAGATATCTTGGGATGTCAGTACCCGCATCGTATCGGGGACTGTCAACCGCAGTTTTTTGTTGAGTTTGTAGCGGCCTACCCGGCCCAAATCGTAGCGTTTGGGGTCAAAGAAACGCGAATTGAGGAGCTGTTCGCCGCCGGCTACGGTGGGGGGTTCGCCCGGACGCAGTTTGCGGTAGAGCTCCATCAAAGCTTCTTCTTCGCCGAACTGTCCTTCTTTCTCGATCGTTTTTTGGAAGTATTCCGGGTGGCGCAAACTGTCGTAGATTTCGCCGTCTGTCAAGCCTAGGGCTTTGAGCAGAACTTGGGCCGACAGCTTGCGGGTTTTGTCGATTCTCACCCAGACTAAATCGTTTTTGTCTGTTTCAAATTTCAGCCACGCGCCGCGGTTGGGGATGAGACTGGCGTTGTAGGAACGGCGGCCGTTTTTGTCGGTTTCTGATTTGTAGTATACGCCTGGGGAACGGACGATTTGGTTGACGATGACTCGTTCCGCACCGTTGATGATGAAAGTGCCGCGTTCGGTCATCAAAGGCAAATCGCCGATGAAGACTTCTTGCTCTTTGATTTCGCCTGTTTCTTTGTTAATCAAGCGGGTGGGGACGTACATTTGCACCGAGTAGGTGCTGTCCCGGCGCTTAGCTTCGTCTACATCGTATTTTGGGCGCTTGAGTTTGAAGTCTTTGCCGATGAAGTGGAGTTCCAGCTTTCCCGTGTAGTCTGTAATCGGGGAGAAGCTGTCTAGTTCTTCAATCAGTCCGGCTTCTAGGAACCAGCGAAAACTTGCCCGCTGGATTTCGATCAAGTCGGGCAAGGTGAAGGCGAATTCTGTGTAATCTTTAGTCGTCATGGGTGTCCTTTTTCCGCAGTGGCTCTAGCTTTTTACATGGCGCCAAGGCTTGGCGTTTTTACCTTGTTGCGTTTTTTTGATGGATTGTGTGAGAGAATTTATATGATGTTTTCGATCGCCTACCAACTGCTGCAACGGTTGTTTTTATTGGTTGCTCGCATTATTTTTGTGCGGGTTCTGGCTGCGATCGAGATTCTTTTAGCTCCGATCTCTTGGTACTCCAGGGTAAATCCCTTACACATTTGACTCCTAAAATTGACTTTACAGCTATTGCCAAATTGCTGAGGTTCCAAGTTGCTTGTAATGTGTAAAATTGAGTGTAAGTTTGAGGTATTGCTTGACGTTTTTGTCTGTCCGGAAGATTAGCGCGCCCTCGCCCAAGCTAGCAGTTCGGCGACTGCGACGGCGCCCGCAAGCAAGCGATCGCCCGATCGGTCGGTTCTTTTTATTATTATAGGACGCAAATCCGATCGCACTACGGCAACTCCCAAAGAATCTGAGATTAAGGATGAATCCGGTTTTTGTATCAGGATATAGATGGGATTTTTCCTATCTTTTCCCCCGAACTCCACCTGTTTTCCTCGTTTCTCTATGCGCTAGTAGCTAAAGTGACAACCCGAATAGCTGACAGGCATTTTCGGTTGTCTGCTGGGACAAAGTCAAGAGAGAAACTCCTCTCAATTTAGCAACTTGCTCGGCTACGTAGTAGACGTAAGCTGGTTCGTTGCGTTTTCCCCGCTGGGGTACGGGCGCGAGAAAAGGACAATCTGTCTCGACTAGGATGCGATCGCTATTTACCATACAAGCTGATTCTTGTATTTGCAAGGCTTTTTTAAAGGTGACTGTGCCGCTAAAACTGATGTAGAAACCCAGGTCTAAAAACCACTGGGTTTCTTCGGGTGTACCTCCCCAGCAGTGCATCACCCCGCGTACTGGGCCGCGTCTTTCCCAAAAGTTCCGCAGCATTTCGGCCATTGGGGCGGCGGCGTCGCGACAGTGAATAATGACTGGTTTGTCAAGTTCCTGGGCAATTTCAAGCTGTGCCTCAAACACTTTAAACTGGTGTTCGCGATCGTCAGCCTTAAAAAAGTCTAGTCCAGTTTCGCCGATCGCCACTACCCGAGAGTCAGAACTTGCTAATTCCCTAATCAGGCTTGCAGTTTCGTCTTTCCACTTGGCGGCATCTAGGGGATGAAGCCCCACCGCAAAAGAGACTTCTGCAAACTGATTGGCAATTGCTTGAATTCCAGCAAACTCTTCGGGTTCTACACAAGAATGAACCAATCGAACTACACCAGCTTCGCGCCAGCGTTCTCGAATGGCTTCTAACTCCGACTTGAAAGTCTGAAAGTTGATATGAACGTGAGTATCGATGAGCTGCATGGGGGAATGGGAGAGTGAGAGAGTAGACGAGGGGGAGAGTGGGAGAGGGGGGGAGTGGGAGAGGGGGAGAGGGGGAGAGTGGGAGAGGGGGGAGAGGGGGAGAGGGGGAAAATCTTCTCTCTTCCTTCTTCCTGCTACTTTTTCTTCTTCTTCCTTCTTACTTCCTGCTGCTTTTTTCCTTCTTCCTTCTTCCTTCTTCCTTCTTCCTTCTTCCTTCTTCTGTCTTAGGATGCTACTTGTGTTTCGTGTGGCTTGATGGTTCTTGCCAAGCGGGACTTTTTGCGAGCGCCGTTGTTGCGGTGCAGTACACCTTTTTTCACAGCTTTGTCTATTTTGCTGTAGGCCTCAGACATCCGCTGCTGGACTTCTTGCATTAATTCTGGTGTCGGAGATGCGGCGTATTTATCGACGGCTGCAAAATACTTTTTCATCAAAGTTTTTACCGCTGACTTGTACGACTTGTTGTACAAGCGGTTGCGCTCGGCGATTTTGACTCGTTTGACGGCGGACTTAATATTTGCCATAGTTCAGTTTGTGGAAGTAGGTATTGATTGATACATCATAGTCTCAAGATAGTCTCAAGACACGGAGATTTTGAGGGACAATCTTTTCGGGTGGGAGCCACAAAAAGCTTGATTTTTTTAAAGCTGAGTCAGCCATGAGCCGATCGATCGGATTCAAGCTGAGCCTGGGGCTACTTTTTCAAGGGCGATCGCGCAATAATTTTTAATTGACTCATTTAACTGCCTTTTTTTTTACCTCTGACGATACCCAAAGGTATGACAAGGGTGCGATCGAGGCGTCTTGCGGGGTTTCCACCGTCACGAGTTAAATTCACGGTTTATTGCGCGCAATTTTCAAGTATACAATAACTTGGCGTTTTTTTATAAAAAATTATCAGGTGTCGAAAAAACTAATATAGCATCGATTCGGCTCAAAATCCCATTCCCTGAAAAATCCAAGTTAAGCTATAACAAAGAGTACGGGTTATTTGGGCTTCGTCGAAGGAAGAGGGAAGAAGGAAGAAGGAAGAAGGAAGAAGGAAAAGGGCAGAAGGAAGAAGGAAAAGGGCAGAAGGAAAAGGGCAGAAGATTTTTCCCTCTCCCCCTCTCCCCCTCTCCCCCTCTCCCCCCTCTCCCCCCTCTCCCCTCTCCCCCTCTCCCCCTCTCCCTCCGCACCCGATTCTCTGGCGAGCAATTTCTAGAAAAGCTCTCAGTGTTGCAAAATCATCGACAGAGATTTATAACGCTGCACTGAAGCCTTAGAAACTCCCGCGAGTCTCGCGGTTTAAGCTTGTGGGCTGGTGGTGGCTGACTTGTCCAGGAGATAGCCACAAAAATCCCCAATTGTCAAGCAAATGTTAGTGAATTATTGACGGCATTCCTAATCTCCATGCTGCGAATTATTACTCAGTGGGTTGAGGCGCAAGCTGAACTGCGACGAATCTGCGATCGCACCCACGACGAACTTGTTATTCACAAAGAAGCCACCGTGCGCGAGGTGCTGCAAGCTGTAAGACGCAAAGGCGATCAGGCTGTGCTGCAATATACTGCTGAATTTGACCGCATCACCCTAAATGCGACAGATTTGCGCGTGAGTGGCGCCGAATTGGATGCTGCTTATCAGCAAATATCGAAAGAATTATTAAATGCGATCCGGCTTGCTTGTAAACAGGTAGAGGCGTTTCACCGACAGCGTGTGCCCAAATCTTGGGTGCAGTTTGGTGATGACGAGATTGTTTTGGGTAAGCGCTACACGCCAGTCGATCGCGCGGGAATTTACATCCCTGGCGGTCAGGCGTCCTATCCGAGTTCGGTGATCATGAATGCGGTGCCTGCGAAGGTCGCCAAGGTGCCGAAACTGGTGATGTGTACTCCCCCCGGACAGGAGAAGAAAATGAATCCTGCGGTGCTGGTAGCGGCTCAGGAGGCGGGAGTTGATGAGATTTATCGGGTTGGCGGGGCCCAGGCGATCGCAGCTTTGGCCTACGGTACCGAAAGTATTCCCAAGGTAGATTTAATCACCGGGCCGGGGAATATTTACGTCACGCTGGCGAAAAAACTGGTTTACGGAACAGTCGGGATCGATTCTCTGGCGGGGCCGTCGGAGGTGCTGATTATTGCTGATGCTACGGCGAATCCTGTACACGTAGCTGCGGATATGTTGGCTCAAGCCGAGCACGATTCGATGGCGTCGGCGATTTTGCTGACGGCGGATTCGGTGTTGGCTAGAAAGGTGGTGGCTGAAGTTGACAGACAATTGGTAAATCACCCGCGCCGGACTTTGACGGAAAAGGCGATCGCCAATTACGGTTTAGTTGTAGTAGTTGAGTCCCTGAAGGCGGCGGCGGAACTGTCTAACGAGTTTGCTCCCGAACACTTGGAATTGCAGGTGGCAGATCCCTGGGCCCTGCTCGACCAAATTCGGCACGCTGGGGCGATTTTCCTGGGCTGTTCAACACCCGAAGCTGTGGGCGATTATTTGGCTGGCCCGAATCATACTTTACCGACATCTGGTGCTCCGCGCTATGCTTCCCCACTGGGAGTGGAAACTTTTATGAAGCATTCGAGTTTGATTCAATATTCGCCGGCTGCACTGAAGAAGGTGGGTAGGGCGATTAATGTGTTGGCGGAAGCTGAGGGTTTACCTTCTCATGCCGATTCGGTGCGCTTGCGGACTGAAAATGAGGGAGGGTGATGAGTTTTAGATGGTAGAGTTGAGGTTGGCGATCGAGATTTACGCACTTCGGGCTTAAGAAACCCGGTTTCTTTCAATAAGCTGTTGCACATTTAAATTGTATATTCGGGACGGGCTAGAAGCCCATCCCACAAGAGTTTTTAAGTGATTTTTGACATACAATTTAAATGTAGGACAGCTTATCTTGCGTAAATGACGCAATTATGTTAAGAAACCGGGTTTCTGTGTAGTAATGATGCTGTTGGTGGGAAGCGCTAAATTGTGGAAAGTAGGCGACTATCAATGAGAAGTTTAAAGTCTAATATCTGAGATTTAAAGGTGCATTATATTGGATACTCTTTTGGTGGCGATCGACAATTCTGAGTTTGCAGCACAGGTTTTGCAAGCTGTGGGGCAGTTTAAACTAGAACCTACGGCGAAGGTGATTTTAGTTCATGTTGTGAGTTCTGATACGCTGGATTTTGATGCGGTGGTCGATCGACCTCACGCTCAGGGAAATGAGATTGCTTATCGAGAAGTAGAGAAGTTGTTGCAATCTTATCAGGAAATGTTGCCTTGCCAGAGTGAGTTGGAGATTGTGGCGGGGGAACCGGCCGAGGAGATTTTGCGTTTGGCGAATATTTATAAAGTGGACTTAATTGCGATCGGCTGTCGGGGTTTGACTGGTTTGAAGCGGATTTTGGAGGGTTCGGTGAGTGCTGAGGTTGTGGCTGAGGCTCCTTGTTCGGTGTTGGTTGTGCGATCGAGGTAGGGGGAATTGAACCGCAGAGGTTGACAGTGCGATCATCGGCTGATTGATATTTTACTAAATTTCTTTCTGGATCAAGCCTTCCATAGAATAATTATGAGCGTGACTCTTAACATCCCTACAATCAATGATAATCTGAACGATTTTGACAATCTGTTTCAGCTTTTGGAGCAACTAAATGAGGATTGCTCAGAAGTAATTATTGACTTTTCTAAATGTTTTTTTCTCAGACAAAATGCCGTAGCTTTTCTGGGAGGATTGATTCGTCTCATTCAATCCCGCTCGATAAAATTAAACATTAATTGGGATAGTATTCATAAGAACATAAAAATGAATCTTGAACAAAACGGATTCATGTATACTTTTTGTGAGAATAAAGAACCTTGGCAGGGTAATTCTATCCCTTATCGAGAAGATAAAAAACAAGATAAAGATGGCTTGGTTGACTACCTAGCAGAAAAATGGCTAGGACGAGACTGGGTTGATATAATTGACATACTCACCGTGCTGAAGCAGCGGTGATTCTTGACGCTTCATCGACTGACGCTACGGTCGTAGTCTTACTCTGTCTCTGCGCCCATTTAGAGTCGTGGCAATGCCCTATCCCGACTATATGTATCGTTTCGTTTGAAAACATAACAATACTTTTTATTTTGCTTCCAGGTTGGGTTTTAACCATTGCCCTTCAGTCTTTCCCTATTACTGGATCAGTCTCGGTTTCAACTCGGAATGAGTATATATCGCTGCAATCTTAGGTGGGAATTTCAACCAATTAAATTCTAACATAAAGCCGTCCTAGAAGGACAGGGCTTGTATCCCAATTTTTTGGTCAAAAATTGCAAAACGTCATCGTAGGAACTGTTTGGGAGATATACGCTAACGCCTTTGAGCATGGGCAAACAGAAATCGGAGTCTTTAGCTGTGGACAGCACTACCCTAAAAAAAAGGAACTAAAACTCACTGTGATTGACTTCGGTGTTGGGATTCCCCAAAATGTGCGCCTATTCCGAAAACTCTCGGATTTACCAGCAGACGAAGCCCTAAAATGGGCATTTGAAGCAGGAACTACAACCAGGCGCGGTGATGTTGCTGGGGGTGTTGGACTTGACTCTCTGAAAAGATTTGTAAAGATGAATAGAGGAAAGTTGGAGTTTTTCAGTCACAATGGGTATGTCCTGATTAACAAAGATGAGGAAACTTACCAAAATCGCCCAACCTTTTTCGGAGGGACACTGGTTAACATTACTCTCCAATGTGATGAAGCCATTTATGTACTGGCTTCTGACACCGACGGCGACGCCCCACTTTTCTGAGGGAACTTCTGAAATATGAAATCTTACAAGATTGGCACTTTGATTGGGAAAACTTGCATGACACCCGATGACGGTATGAAGGTGTATGAGTTGACATACCCCGAACTACGGGCAGAGCACGCTGTAGAGCTTGACTTTGCTGGTGTAGAGATTTTTGCATCTCCGTTCTTCAATTTTGCCATTGGACAGCTACTTAGGGATATCTCCCCAGACACTTTAAACCGTCTGCTGACATTTTCTCATCTTAATACTGTAGGCAATCAAATACTCAAACAGGTGATTAAGAACTCAAAACGCTACTACGCAGCAGATGATGCAACCCGCAATGCAATCAATGAAATTGTCAGCCAACAGGTGGGAAATGTATAATGGCAATCCAATATACAGTCAAGGCTGAGGTAGTTAATATCCAGTTTGACACACCTCAAAAAGATGACATTTTTCTGGTAGATACTAATGTCTGGTACTGGCTGACTTACACTCCAGCCAGTACCTCTGCGAAAAGCTATCAAATAAATGATTATCCTGCTTATTTAACAAAAATTATTTCTGCTCAAGGATTGCTTTTATATTGTGGGCTTTCTTTGGCAGAGTTAGCACATAATATTGAACAGGCAGAACGAGCAATTTTTTCGGCTACATTAAACACAAAAGAATATCGCCATAACGAGCCAACAGAAAGAGCTAACGTAGTAGCTGAAGTTCTAGCTGCTTGGGGTCAGGTAACATCTATTGCTGTATCGACTGATGTGACTATTGATGAAACTACAACTAACGCATCTTTAACCAGATTTCAAACTCAACTTTTAGATGGCTACGATCTGCTAATTCTCGAAGCAATGGATAAAGCAGGGGTAGTTCAAGTAATTACTGATGATGGTGATTATGTGACTGTTCCTGGTATCAAAGTTTTTACTGCTAACCGCAATGTAATTACGGCAGCAAGAAATCAAGGTAAGCTGATTACTAGATAAGAAATAAGACCAAATGCTTCATAAGTAATCAACACGCGATCGCAGCAGATATACTGTCTCTATTAAGCTTGCCAATTCGTCAGCGGCAATTAAGGCTACATTTTCGCCGTCAGAGCGTGTGATGATGATGGATTTGATTCATCCCATTTGTGCTGAGTCGATCGGGCGATCGATTTCCCTAGCCGGCGTTGCTGACTTACAGTATGAAGGGCTAAATATGCAAATCCTAAAAACCATTGTCAACAAAGCTTCTGGATTTTTGCCTGGTTCTTTTTCATCCTCCGATTAAGCAACGCCCCCTAGCCCTACTTCCCCTTCCCCGCCAAAAACTCCCGCAGCCGCAACAAACTAGCAGTTTGTCCCAAATTCAGCGGTAGCAGCGACACCCCCTCCAACCGAGACTGCACCCAACCGTCGCCCCAATACCACTCGTGAAACCCGTCAATTCCCTGACTCAACAACAGTCGCAGACAATTTGACTCTGCAATCTCCACATAGTGCTGCACCGCTACCGGGCCAATCCAACTTGTGAATGTCAATTCGCGATCGAGCAATTCGGGCAAACCCTGAGAAAACTGCTGAGGCCACAGCCACTGCTGCAACTGCACCGGACGCACCAAACTGTCTCGAATCGCTGTTTCCGAAGCTTCAACCTCAATCCGCAGTTGGCTTTGTTGAAAATTACCTAGCATAGCAATTTGAAATTTTATATAGGAGCTTTACTTAACTTAAATGTAACGTAATTGCATGGAGTTCGATCGGGCGGGCTAGAAGCCCACCCCACAAGAAAATTCATTGTCAACTCGTTCTACTCGTTACCAGGCTGGAGCCTGGTAACGTAGATCCGGAGGCAGAGCCTCCATTTTACACACTGACGAGGCAGAGCCTCTAGATCTCGCTTCCCAGGCTCCAGCCTGGGAACCAGTTAATTTATCTCTTGTGGAACAAGCCGAAAAGCCTGTTCTTAAAAATACCGCTAAACATTCGATCGCACATTAGCGTCCATCCGCATTCATCTACCATAAAAAATTTAAGATTTTCCATAGAAACCAGCATCAAAAACCCCATTTTTGTATCCAATTGTTAAGCTCTGTTGCATTTCATTTAAATCTCCCATTCTCACCCCACAGCAGAGAAACTCCGTGATACCATCACATCTGACTGGTAAAGACTTATAGAAAAAATTGGGAGAAAAGCTTTGACACTACGGGTTGCAGTTGTTGGATCAGGGCCAGCGGGTTCTTGCGCCGCCGAAACATTGGTAAAAGCAGGCATCGAAACTTATTTATTTGAACGCAAATTAGACAACGCTAAACCCTGCGGCGGAGCAATTCCTCTGTGCATGGTTGAAGAATTTGACTTGCCACAAAGTATTATCGATCGCCAAGTCAGAAAAATGAAAATGATTTCCCCCTCCAATGTAGAGGTGGATATCAACATCGAAAACGAACACGAATACATCGGTATGTGCCGCCGCGAAGTCCTCGATGGCTTTTTGCGCGATCGGGCTGCTTCCTTAGGTGCCAAACTGATTAACGGTACTGTTCACACCTTAGAAATTCCAGGCAACAACACCGACCCCTACATTCTCCACTACGCCGACCACTCCAACGGCACCGCTGTGGGAACTCAGAAAACCCTGAAAGTCGATTTGGTAATTGGGGCTGACGGCGCTAACTCCCGCGTAGCTAAGGCGATTGATGCTGGTGATTACAATTATGCGATCGCCTTCCAAGAGCGCATCCGCCTCCCAGAAGATAAAATGGCTTACTACGAAGGTCTAGCCGAAATGTACGTCGGCGACGACGTTTCCACCGACTTCTACGCCTGGGTGTTCCCCAAATACGACCACGTAGCCGTCGGTACCGGCACGATGAAAGTCAATCAAGCTGATATCAAAAAGCTCCAAGCCGGAGTCCGCGCCCGCGCTGCCAAAAAACTCATGGGCGGTGAGATCATTAAAGTGGAAGCTCACCCCATCCCAGAACATCCGCGTCCCCGCCGGGTTGTCGGCCGAGTTGCTCTCGTAGGCGACGCTGCTGGTTATGTTACCAAGTCTTCGGGCGAAGGTATCTATTTTGCGGCTAAGTCTGGCCGGATGTGCGCTGAAACTATTGTGGAAATTTCCAATAAGGGCGCGCGGATTCCGACTGAACAAGAAATTAAGCTGTATCTGAAGCGCTGGGATAAGGCTTACGGTATTACCTACAAAGTGCTTGACATTTTGCAGCGCGTGTTCTACCGTTCCGATGCTACTCGCGAAGCTTTTGTGGAAATGTGTGCCGATCGCGATGTGCAGAAACTCACATTCGATAGCTACTTGTATAAGACTGTAGTACCGGCTAATCCCTTGATTCAGATGAAGATTACTGCGAAAACCATTGGTAGCTTGTTGCGCGGTAGTGCTTTGGCGCCTTAATCTCTGGCGAGTTATCACACTTTGTATAATAATCCGGAGATCCCCCCTAGCCCCCCTTAAGAAGGGGGGGACATGAGTATTCTGAAAGTTCCGCTGCGATGAGGGGACAGGAATATTCTCAAAGTCCCCCTTCTTAAGGGGGATTTAGGGGGATCGAGACTCGGGGATCAGCGAGATTTATCAAGGCTTTCAGGCTTCAGTTGACAGGAATGAGCAGTGCTGTATCCCTACAGATAAGCTGCTCAATCGGAAATCCCCTCCCAATTTTGAATTGGGAGGGGATTTTAAGCTTTTTTCCGATTTAGGGACAGTCCTTTTTTTGGGTTAGTTCAAGTTCAATTGCACTAAGGTGTCGGGGGCGAGGAAGTGGGAAATGTGGTAAGCTCGCTCTTCTGTTTTTAGCAGGATTTTTTCGTAGAGGTAGCGCGTAGCTCGATCGCCCAAACTTTCTGCTTGTCCTGCTTGACGGCGCAACAAACCGATTATAGCTTGTTCGGCAGTCAAATCGTGTTCCAGCATTTGGCGGCACGAATACACGCCGTCGGCTTCCGGAGCGAAACAGCACATCTCGGCTAACTTGCTAAAGCTAGCTACGGGTATGCCGCCCAATCCGTTCAACCGTTCGCCCAATTCGTGGACGCTATCTTGAGCTTCTCCGTAGCTTTCTTCAAAGAATTTGTGCAAGGAGTAAAATTCTGCTCCTTCCACGACAAAATGATGTTTTTGATATTGCAGGTATAGAGCCTGAAAACTCGCCAGCAGGGCGTTCATTCCTTCACAAATCGGTGCTGTGACTGAATGTTCTAACAAAATTGGGTTTTCAGCTATGTGACCAAACGGTCTCAATGCACTCTGAATCTGGGCCATTAGTGTTTTCCTCTCAATAGGCAGTGATTGTTGCCAATAGAGTTAGTCTAGCATCCTAAATTTAGCAGTCAAGCAGGGTCTGGCTTCATAGTGATAGAGTTTCGAGAGTAGGAAAATTTTTTTGTAAACCTATTGAGAATTATTAGCAGTTGCGTTATGCTGGAAAAAGATGCTCGTTCTGAGTGCTTCCTGAATGTGGGGCGAATCCTCCGAAGGCAGAAAGCAGCAGGCAAAAGGCTAAATTTTTCAGAAAGGGCTTTTGACAATCCTTGATTCTCTTCTGAAATCTGGCTTTTAACTTCTGCTCGCTATCAGTCCGGGTAAAAATTAATGCAAATTATTATTGTTGTCACAAGATGAATCCAGCCGATCGAGAGTTAGAAGTTTGTGAGATTGTGCAAGTTAGTTGGCTAGACAGGTGGCAAGTTTACAAACGCTTGCAAGAACTCGAAATCCCCTGCTGGTGTGCGGTTGACCAACCTTTGCGGGCAAAAGTCAACACTGTCAGACAAGCTGCTCAGCTAATGAGCGTGTTGAGGCAAGTTAGTGCCCCTCGGCGCGAACTGGTTCAGTTGCTGGAGTGCTGCTGGCAAATCGGATAAAGCCCGAAGGAAGAAGGAAGAAGGAAGAAGGAAGAAGGAAGAAGGAAGAAGGAAGACGGAAGACGGAAGAAGGAAGACGGAAGAAGTAAAAATAATGATGCGATTCAACGCATAAATACCTTCACTGGCGACGTTTTCTTGTCAAGTTTGATAATTTTCACCGAACAGTCAACCCAGGAGTTATGACAATGTATAAGTCTGGCAAGCAAGTTTCTGAATTCAGCCTAGAGGGAGAAATCCTCAGCCTGATTATTGAAGATGGTTATAAACTTAAATATTTGCGTATTAGCAGCGATCGCAAAGTAGAATACCTTGTTAAACTTTCCAAGGAATTGCGGTCATTTTTAGCGCCTGTTTTGACTCCTGGGTTGAGAGTTCAAGTTGCAGGTGAGAAAGAACTCAATTTGAAAAACGGTAAAATAAAACTGAAAGCTCACAGCCTCACTCTGGCTCGGGGCCACAACGATCGATCGCTCGAACACCTCGACTCTACCAGCGTACCTGCTGGGGTACTGACATCCGTTGGCGCGATCGGCAAAACCGAAGTCACCACTCCCACAGCAGCTCAAACTGTCAAAGCTGCGGCAAAAACTCAAACCAAAATATTAGTGTGTCAAAAATCTGACTGCCAGAAGCGGGGCGGCGCAGCAGTCTGTAAAGCTTTAGAAAATGCTTTGAATGCACGGGGTTTAGAAGAGCAAGTGACTGTTCAGGGAACCGGATGTCTCAAACAGTGCAAAGCAGGGCCAAATATAGTGGTGATGCCGGACAAAACTCGCTACAGTCGCATCAAACCGGCAGAAGTTCCAGCAATTGTTGACAAACATTTTGCAGTTGTTAAAGTTTAGCCGATCGCAGGAAATCTCGGAATGCCCGAATGTCGGAGTCCCCAATCGGAGAATTTTGCTTGTGACCAATGCCCTGCTTGCCCTGCTTGCCCTGCTTGCCCAATAACCAATAACCAATAACCAATAACCAATAACCAATAACTAGGGGCTTTCTTTTAGATAATCTATAAGGATAGACTGTATCTGAGACCCTGTGACTATTGGGATAAAAAGCCATGTCAGAAGCTGATCTTCGAGCCAGTCAGCACCAACCCCACCCTGCTGTTCGATCCGAGAACGAAGGATTGCAGTCAAATTTTGCTGCTGCTGGGGGTTTTGAGCCGATCGCCCCCCGTCCGACAGATACTCCCGCAACGGTGCCCCAACAGCCAGAAGAAGACTGGCAAACACTAGATTTTCCCAACGCGATCAGCGTAGATGCAATTCCCACAACACCCTCCCCGAACAATTTGCCATCTCAGACACAGCCGCCAGAGGTGGGATCGCCCGTGATTTCAGACAATCTCAAAAATCTGCTTGGGAATGCCGAACAGGCTAAGAACAAAGGATCGACACCAGTTACCCTCATGCAAGCGCTGCACGAATGCAACCGCGACCTTTTGCAGCGAATCGCTCAGCTAGAAACAGCCCTCGAAGAGTCCCACAACAAATTGGAGAATCGCGAAACGTTACTAGAACAGCGGACTGCTGAACTAGAAAGCATTCAAGAACAATTGACGCGACTGTTTGGGAAAGTGGAAGTTTCCCATCAAACTCTGCAAGGTCAAGAAATTTTAGTGGAAAGTTTAAGCAGTCAGTTGACAACCAGCCAAACCAGGTTAGCGATTGTGGAGCGAGAATGTGCGTCTACTGTGCAGCGCTACAACGAACAGTTTCACCAGCTAGTAGCTACCGAAAATGTTTGCAGGGAATTGCGATCGCGCTTGCACCGCCAGCAGCGCCACACTCTGCAATTTAAAGCTGCTTTGGAAAAAAGTCTGGAAAGGCCACAGAAATCTCCAATTATTGAGCCACCTGACGAGGCGGAAGATAGCGCCCACAAGCAATTAGAATCCTTGCTAGCGGCAGTCAGAAGCTCTCAGAGTCCCCTGCCACCAGCCTTCAACGCTGCCCCTGTCCAAGCTTGGTCAGATCCCGAAGAGCATCTAGAGGCAGCGCTTGCTGAATATGCGATCGACCCTGAATCGATCGCAAATATGGAACTTAACAAATTAGCCCAAGCATCCGGCATTCAATTGCAGGAGACGGAAACCTACCAGCCGTTTGAGCCAGCAACTGACTCGCCCCTTGGGGTTGCGGAACCTCAACTGCCGGCGGCTGAGCCTGAACCTGAACCAGAAACTGCTGCGCCCACCTTAGGCAGCCAAGAATTGGCTAAGGCGGTTCAAATTTTGAATTCAGTGGAAACCTTTGGCCTTCAGGAAGTGCGATCGAGTGCGGTCAAACCTACAGCAGCCGGACAACCCGAGTGGCTGACCTTGATTTCCAATCCGTTGCGGGCTTCTAAAAAACGTCGATCGCTGGCTGAAATTGAATTGCCGAGTTTTCGATAGCAAACGCAAGTTGACAGTTGACAGTTGACAGTTGACAGTTGACAGTTGATAGTTGACAAAAGAAGGAAGAGGATTGGAGTAATCAATCGTCTTCTTTTAATTTCTCCCGATCAGGGTTCCGGCTTTAAACCAATTCTTTATGGTAATTGGTAATTGGTAATTGGTAATTGCTCAAATTTACCAATTACCAAAAAGACAGATCGTCGTTTGGGTTTTGACCGGAAAAATATTATTCCGAGTGCAGTGCGAGCGTCTCGCTCGCGTGTTCAACGTCAGCGAGATCCTCGCGTGTTCAACGTCAGCGAAACGCTCGCACTCAGCTATCAACTGAAAACTCTTTTTTCCCCTTTCCCATGCCGTAGGTGAGAGCATAGCTGGTAGCCAACAGCCACAGCCAAACACCCGGATATCTGGGTTCCAACCAAGGCTGTACCTTGCGGGCGAAACTGGGTAGCCATCCGAACAGCCAACTAGCTAAAGCCAACAGAGTAAAAGTCAAGTAACTCCCCAACCAGCGCCAAACATCCCCCAAGGTGACAAAATCTAAAATCCACAGCAGCAGAGAAGGATTTTTTCCGGCTGCTTCAATCGCCAATCGATTGAAAGTTAGCCAATCGACTCTATCTTTGATAAAAGTTTCGGCTACGGTGAGTTCTTGTCCTGCCAAAATGCCGAAGAAGGTATTGAGAATTGAATTAATTCTCTGGGGCGGCAAACTGCGCCCGGTGGGAACCATCATCCCTTTAGAAAACAGCCAAGTTACTGACACGTTGCTCTGGTAGGCGCGAATTTGGTTTAAGTGATTGGCACTTAATAAATCGTGTTTTAATGCTGTATCCAAAAGGTCAGTTAAACGGAAAAGATTGCGGACGAGGGAGCCGAAACCGGTGAATACTAAGGGAGATTGCAAAGATGCTGCATCGCCGATCGCAATTAGGCGATCGACTGCCACGGCGCGATCGCTGCTGTTGCTGCTAAAATGCCCCGGTATATAACCAAAAGTCGGCTTTTTCCACACCAATTTGTCGATATCGCAGCGGCGGTACTCGGGCAGAATAGCGAAAAAGTCCTCGTACAGTTCTAGCAAAGAACCGGGATTTTCGGGATGTACTTGGTGGTAGTGAAAAAGATAAACTGTCAGTTCTCCACCAGCAGCGGGAAACAGTTCCCAAATGAGCTGGCGCCCCCGGGAGATGTCGCCGTGACTGTAGAGAACATCCCCGTAGTCAGAATCCCAAACCCCAGGCTCAAATCCTCCGTCAATGGCAGCTCCGACGGTGGGGCAAACGCTGTCAAACGCCCGTCCTCCGTTCAATTGCCAAGCGATGGGAGAAGCTGAACCCATGGCATCCACGAGCAGTCGGGCGGAGGTTGTGCGATCGGCTTTTGTCGGCAAGTGGCTGGCTTGAACCACTACTTTTTTTGCTTCAACATCGGCTCTAACAAATTCAGTTTCGTCCCAAATTTCCCCACCAGCTTCTGTTAGCTTAACTCCCGCCAAATACAGCAATTTTTCGCCATCTAAGGCTATATTCAGCACCTTCGGCGTGTGCAAGACTGGGGCTTGAGCAACGGTTGGATTGTTAGCATCAAAAAACTTGTTATAGCCATCTTTGTATTCTCTAGCAATCAAAGTTTCGATTTCCGCAGCCGTAAACAAACCCAAATCAATTAAGCTTTGAATTTCATCCCGCGAAATATTCCACTCGCGATTCATCCGCCCGAAAGGCATTCTTTCCAGCAGCAGCACTCGGTAGCCCAATCTCGCCATGACTGCGGCGTGAATTACCCCCAACGCCCCGCCAATATAAATCAAGTCGTAAACAGTATCCCCAACATCCGACACCGAAACTGTGCCTTCTTTCTTCTCCCCTCTTCCTTCTTCCTTAAAACTATCCCCAACATCCGACACCGAAACTGTGCCTTCTTCCCTCTTCCCTCTTCCTTCTTCCGACTTCCCTCGGACTTCTTCCTTCTTCAAAAACACTACTTGCTTTGGCGCTTGAGGATTGCGAGTACCTTCACGCCAGCGCTGCTCCCACCAGTAGACGCGCTGGAGGTCGTATTCGCCTTTGGGCATTTTTTTGAAGTATTTGACGGTAAGGGGGTAATAGGGGGCAAGAGCTTCAAAAATTGACTGTTTGGAGAGGTCTATAACGGGGGGTTGGGGGTATAGCTCTGGAAACTTGTTTCTGACAGCCAGATTCAAAGTTTCCAGGAACTTTCTTTCTCCAGCGGGTGCGTCTTCGATACGAAAGACTTTTAAATAAGTTGTGCGCTGGACTGACCAGACAAAGGTGGAAAGTTCTGTCGATCGCGAATTGCGGTTTTCGGAATTGCTATAGGCGAATGTCGGTTTTAGATTAGCATTTTGAGATCCAGATTTGACCAATTCGGCTGCTGTTACGTTGGAAAGCAGGCGAAAACCGTCAGGAGTAATAATTTTTTCTCCGATTCCGGGATCGAATTCCTGTTGCAACCAAGTGCAGACGGCTGCTGTATCGGGTGTCGGGACTTCTAAATAAAGAATTTCTTGCATTTTAATGTCTCAATTCTCAATAAATTCATAAAGATGGGGGAGTTGACAAGGGAGCAAAGTAGGCTATACTCCCAAATACTTATTTAGTTTTAAATAAGTTTACATTGTTCTCAGATTTTTAGCTAATTGGCTGGAAACCCCGCAGTGGCTGAATATCTACTTTCTTCGGTATGCAATTTCATGAATTATCCCATTCCTACGAATCCTCAAGAAATGATTGCTTTGCGACAGCAGCCGCTGAATGAAGAATTGGTGGCATCTGCGATCGTGGGTGTGGTTCAGATTGCCCGATCGCGATCGCAGTCTTTGGATGAGTTAAAGGCTGAGGTACTGGCGGACGACAATCTGCTCGATTTGACTCAAAGGCGCTGGCTGAGTGAGATTGTGGCTCAAGCTTGGGAAAATTTGCCCTAAATTGTCAAAATCAGAAGCATTCGCCAGTGCGATCGAGCCGGGGACAATAAGCTGATGACAGCTACATTGTCCGGTAGAATTGGCGATCGTGCAAAAATTATAGACTTATGGCATAAATTTTTGATTGGGGAAACCGCAGATAAACGCAGATAAACGCAGATGACTTTCAAGATAGTTTGAGTTTCACAGGTTAGCTGCGTTTATTAAGTATTTTAATATGCCAATAATTTGACTGATATTATCAATAAAATAATCATTTAAATCCACTTCCATAATTTGATTGCTAAGTCGTAAAAATTTCCAGTTTGTTCCGGTTGTGACCACTCCATATATTTCGGAAATATTATTGTTTCGTCTTTCATTAAAAATTTGAGCTGCAATCATTTCTGCCATACATTGTGGCAATCCAGCTTGGATATTATCATTTTTAGCTTCTACTAAGGCGACAACCGGGGCTTTAATTAAAAGTTGTTCTGGAGAACGACTAATTAGAAAATCACAAAAACCAGTCAATCCTTTTTCTAAATCTACATTAAACTCTTTTCCTGAAAACAAGCTAATTTGATACTTAAACTGCTTTCTCAGTTCTACTAAAATAGGTGTAACAATTAATTCTGAGCGAGCTTTTTCGGTATTAATTGCTAAAGCTAAAGAGATATTTTCTTGCAGGGTTTGACTGAGAAGGTCGCTATACTCGGATTTGGGTAAATTGGCAAAAATACCAACTTTGTCAGCAATGGTGATGCCAAAGTTGGTTTCAATCATTTCTAGGTTGATGAATTGACTGTATGACATTCTTTTAAAAGTGCGATCGGGAACTAAATCTAAATAAAAGTCGGCGGTTGAAACCGCATCTACACAAACGATGTCCGCCTCCGCGGACTAAGAAATAAAGAGAAATTAAAGCTTATAAGGCTTAGCCACTAACGCAATTCAACTTCTCGCTTAACTTCTGCTAAAACCCGATCGCCCCGCGTCAACCGATATTCTGCGCGCCACACTCCGGGAGTCAGGGGAGAATTTGTACTGTTTCTTTTGCCGACATAACGCAACCAAGTGCGGCTGGGGGCTGGAATTTCCTTGCTGTCGTTGACGATAGTTTTGCCATCGGGTGCAAATATTTTGTATTGTTCGCGATCGCCCTTGAGGACTCCGTAACTCTGCACCCAAAACAATAAAACCGGGCTGTTTACAGGTAGTTGAGTTTCCGAAAATTGTCCCGCCCAGACAGTATTCTCATCCGGTGGCTTGGGGGCAAAACCGGCGCGAATTAAACCGGTAGAAACATAGTCGATCGGCTTGTCCCAAATTGGATTGCGGGCAATGTTGCAGCCTAACTTCGCGTCTGGCCCCACAAACGGATCTACGGGCTTGCCTTGATAGCGAAAAGTGATGTGTACGTGGGGGAAAGAGGCTAAGCCAGAGTTGCCCACCATGCCCAAAACAGTGCCTTTTTGTACCTGCATTCCCGGTTTGACAACAAGGCTGTTTTGGCGGAGGTGGCAATATTGGGCTTCCCAGCCGTTGCCGTGATCGATTACCATACCGTTGCCGCATTCTGTACCTGCGACGTTGGTTTTGTCTGTCTGGTTTTGCAAACGCCGATCGACTACGCCATCTCGCACTCGCAAAACTTTCCCCGCAGCGGAGGCGACAACGGGGACTCCTTTAGCCATTGCTTTGGCGTCGGGAATGGCAAAATCTATACCGTCGTGCCCGTCGTAGGTTTGTCGCCCGCAGCCGAATTCAACGGCGCCAGGGCTTGGATCGCGATCGAAATAGTGCATGACAAAACAGTCTTTTCCTAGGGTACAGGCGATCGGCTGACCGAATTTCGGGCTGTTGGGCTGTTGGGCGACTGCTGAAGAGACGAGGCGTTGGGCGATCGAGTTGGCTTGGGCGATCGGCGCATTAACTCCCGTGTTATTACCACAGCTAGAAATAGTTGTCAACCCCACGGTCAACAAAATTGTAGAAATCTGTTTTTTTGATAGTAAAATCATTCGCCGGTGGGATGTAAAGCTGAGGTGGGTAGTGAAAAATCTATTAATCATTCAAAATATACTTGCTCAGGAATCTCGACGATCGATCGGGTGTTTTTGTTTCCTAGATTTGTGGCAATACGAATTATGAACAATATTGCTTAGAGGATTTCATCTGTAGGGAAACGGCAGGGCTATTTCCGGCGGGGAGTTATGCAAATAACCGATAATTTCTATGGAATTAATAATTGTAATTGCTACGGTGCGTCAATCGATTTTAGATTTTAGATTTTAGATTAATTCCACGGATAAATCCGGGGGAAGAGAGGATTTTTGATTTTCGATTTGGGATTGATTCCACGGATAAATCCGGGGGCTTATATAGCCTTTCTCAAAAAGATGAGGTATGACTGGCAGCCCACACAACCCTTCGACTAAGAGGGCTGAAGCCCAACAACGTACCTCATCTTTCTGACAACCGCTATACCACCTTTGAAATTCTTGGTCAGGGGGAAATTATTGAGTAAGTGGTTGCCAAATTCAGCCCTGATGTACGCTACATAACCACAATTTGCTTTTGGGTAAAACACATGGCAATTCCTTTTTCGTAGTAAGCCGCCTCGTTAATAAAAATTGGATAAACAATCGATTTACCTTCATACAAAACAGACTCGCCCTCAAAGGTCAAAAACATTGGATCGCCCGGATTCAATGCTTCATAATCTTTCGATTGTAGCTGAGGATGAATCATTGCCTGAATTTCTCCAGAGTTGTTTCTCGGATAGTCGATCGCCCGAATGCTTTGATAAATAGTCAGGGAATTATTGACAACGGGCATTGTGCCTAGATTGTAGGCTTCTGTGCAATCTAATATTGTCCCGATAACTTGCTCGGTTTGCTGAAACCAAGACGCATCTAAAACACCTTGCGCGACTGCGCCAACTTCCAGCGTACCGCCTAACTCAGAAATCGATCGCAACAAAGGACTATCTTGATGATTGCTTGGCGAAGCCAGTAACTTGAGGTGAGGATAGATAGAGGTTAAATAAGCTGCTAGTTGCAGGTTAAAGGGATGCTGGCTGGCGAGAATAAATGTTAGCCCCATGTTCGATGTGGTGCTGTGCAAATCGATGATTAAGCTTTGTTGCTCGGTGTTTTTTGAGCTAAAAATGTGGTATATCTCTTTTGCCCGCTGGGCTTCGTAGCTGGAGAGGTGGGGATTTTCTAAATCTTGCTGGCGAAAGCAGCGGTTGAGGTCGATATCGATGTAGCGTCTCCCAATTTCGCAGGCTTTGGGGTTGGCTAGCAGGGCGATTGTTTCAAAAGTCGATCGCCCAATTAACTCTGGCGCGCGATCGAACTTCTTCACAAGGTATACTCCTGTGAGTTCGTTTCCGTGGGTTCCTCCCACTATGGCAACACGTTTAATTTGATTCATAAACAAACAAGTTTCTATGCCAAGCCTACCATCATTTCAGTTCTCTTGGTAACACAGACCTCAGAAACCGGGTTTCTTTCCGTATTTATCATCACCTAACCAAAGATTAATAAAAACCCGGTTTCTCGCTCCCTGCGTAAACAACTGATATATGTCATTGCGACGAACGAAGCAATCTTAGTCTTGGCGATTGCTTCGTGCCTCGTAATGACAATTGCGGACGTTTATTTATAATAGAAACCCGGTTGCTCATCTCAATTTGCCAATTTTTCCGGATCTTCCAAATTCCTGCCTGAATAGAAACAAGATGGCGGGGAAACACACGCGGAGACTCAGGATATGACGCGCGATGAAGCACTACGACGAATTAATCTAGCTACTGATAAAAAAATTACAAAACTTGATTTGTCGGGATTAGAGTTGCAGGAATTGCCACCGGAGATTGCCAACTGTACGCAACTTGAAAGTTTAGATTTAAGCGGTATTGGCTTAACAGAAATCCCAGAAATTCTCTGCCAACTCTCTCATCTGTCAGTGCTTGACTTAAGTTACAATCAGATTGCAGCTATCCCAGATTTTATCGCCCAACTATCCAATCTGACAGACCTTGACCTCTATAATAATCGGATTGCTGTCATCCCAGAATCACTCGGAAAACTGTCAAAGCTGAAACTGCTCGATCTCAGTTACAATCAGATTACCGAAATCCCCGACTCTCTCGCCCAATTGTCGAATCTGACAGACCTCGACCTGTATAATAATCAGATTACCGAAATCCCCGACTCTCTCGCCCAATTGTCGAATTTGACAAAGCTTTACCTCACGCACAATCAGATTGCAGCCATCCCAGGGGCGCTAGGAAAATTAGCGAATTTGACACAGCTCAATCTCAGTAAAAATCAGATTGCAGTAATCCCAGAGGATCTAGCCCAATTGTCGCATTTGACAGAGCTTTACCTCCGATACAATCAGATTACAGCAATTCCAGAGGATCTCGCCCAACTCTCGAATCTGTCACAGCTTTACCTCAGCAGCAATCAGATTACAGAAATTCCTGAGAATCTCGCCCAAATGCCGAATCTGAGACAGCTTTACCTGAATGATAATCAGATTACAGCAATCCCAAGGGCGATCGACAGCATGGAGAATCTAGAAAAACTCGATTTGCGGGGCAATCCGATTCTAGGGGAAATTTGATATGATGGTTGGAGCGATCGCCACCGCGCAGAAATCGATCGCATTATAGTTTCTCATCAAACCGAATAGTAGAATAGTAGATAGCTAAAAGAGGGATTTTAGATATGGGACTGAATGAGTATTTTGATTTCTTAGCAGCGGATGATATTCGCATTAAAGGACATCGCATCGGGATTGAGACGGTGCTGTATGAGTATTTGTATCGGGAACGCACCGCCGAAGAAATTCAGCAACTCTATCCATCTCTAACTTTAGCAGAAGTTTACACAACTATTTTGTATTATTTGCTAAACAAAGAATCAGTAAGTCAATATATACAAGATTGGTTAGAATGGTCGCATCAGCAGCGAAAAATACAAGCAGCAAATCCTCATCCGGCTGCGGAAAGATTGCGAAAATTGAAGGCAGAACGGGAAAGGCAAACTGCGATCCAGGGTGCTTGAGAAATGGCGCTTAAATATTTGATGGATGAGAATGTTACGCCAATTTATGCGACACAACTTCGCCGGAAACGCCCGGATTTAGTAGTTTGGGCAGTGGGCGACATTGGTACGCCTCCGAAAAGTACGCTCGATCCGGATATTTTGATTTGGTGTGAAGATAATCGTTTTATTTTAGTGACGAACAACCGCAAGTCAATGCCAGTTCATCTGGCAGATAATATGGCGGTCGGCAGACATATTCCAGGGATTTTCATTCTCAACTCAGATTTAAGTATTGGGCAAAATATTGAGGAATTAATTTTAATTGCTGATGGTTCATTCGATGATGAATACCAAGATCAGATCGTCCATCTCCCGCTAACATAAACCGAGTGGCCAGAAACCGGGTTTTTGCGAGAATTGTTGGTGACAGCGCAGAAACCCAAAAAAACCCGGTTTCTTAGATTGTCGCGGGGGCCAGAAACCGGGTTTTTGCGAGAATTATTGGTGACAGCCCTAGATATGGGAAAAAACCCGGTTTCTTAGATTGTCGCGGGTGCAGAAACCGGGTTTTTGCGAGAATTATTGGTGACAGCCCTAGATATGGGAAAAAACCCGGTTTCTTAGATTGTCGCGGGTGGCCAGAAACCGGGTTTTTACGAAAATTGTTGGTGACAGCGCAGAAACTCAAAAAAACCCGGTTTCTTAGATTGGCGCGGGTGGCCAGAAACCGGGTTTTTACGAAAATATTGGGTGATAGCGCAGAAACTCAAAAAAACCCGGTTTCTTAGATTGTTGCGGATGGCCAATTCCCCACCAACCCAAAAATCCTGTCACAATCAAATGAAGACTACCGACAAAAAATATGACGCGAGAAGAATTGTTGCAGTTAATCGACAAAGCGGCTGATGAGGGCCAGACAGAATTGGATTTGGCGGGGTTGGGGTTGGAGGAATTGCCGCCGGAGATTGGCAAGTGCACGCAGCTTGAGACGTTGGTGTTGGGGAAGGTGGAAGACTGGGAATGGGTTGATGGCAAACATACTCCGAAACTAATCACCAATCAATTAAGCACACTGCCGGAGGAATTGCGATCGCTGATAAATTTGCGATCGATTAACCTCAGCAGCAATCCATTCGGAAAAATGCCAGAATTGCTGCTGGAAATGAAGCAATTAGAGAGTTTGAATTTAACCAGCATTGATTTAACAGAAATTCCAGAGGCGATCGGTAAATTGCCCAATTTGACAAAGCTTGACCTCGGTAGCAATCAGATTACCTTCATCCCAGAAGCGATCGCTCAATTATCCCATCTAACACAGCTTTACCTCAATAACAATCAGATTACCTTCATCCCAGAAGCGATCGCCCAACTGTCGAATCTGACACGGCTTAACCTCAGTGACAATCAGATTACCTCCATCCCAGAGGCGATCGGGCAACTGTCCAATCTGCAATTGCTTTACCTATATGACAATCAGATTACCGTCATCCCAGAGGCGATATTCCAACTGTCCAATCTGACAGAATTTGTCCTCGGTAACAATCAGATTAGCCAAATCCCAGAAGCGATATCCCAACTGTTTAATCTGACATTTATTTACTTCAGTAACAATCAGATTAGGCAAATCCCAGAAGCACTCGGCCAACTGTCGAATCTGACACGGCTTGACCTCAGTCACAATCAGATAACCATAATCCCTGAAGCGATCTCTCAATTATCCAATCTGACACGGCTTGACCTAAGTCACAATCAGATTGAAAAGATTCCCGAATGCTTAGAAATACTCTCAAAACTTGAAAAACTCGACCTCCGTGGCAATCCTCTGCCCATTTCTCCAGAAGTTCTAGGGCCAGTCAACCTGGATGAAAACCCCGGTACTCCCGCCGCCATCTTCAACTACCTGCGCCAACTCCGCAGCGGCGAAGTCCTCCCCCTCAACGAAGCCAAAGTCCTCCTCGTCGGCCAAGGAAGCGTCGGCAAAACCTCCCTGATCAACCGCCTCACCCACAACCAATACAACCCCAACCAGCCCCAAACCGACGGACTCAACATCACAAACTTGCAAATTACAGTCAACACCAAACCGGTCAAACTCAATGTCTGGGACTTCGGCGGACAAGAAATCTACCACGCCACCCACCAATTTTTCCTCACCAAACGCAGCCTCTACCTCCTCGTCTCCAACTGCCGCACCAGCGAAGACGAAAACCGCCTCGAATACTGGCTGAAACTGATCGAAAGCTTCGGCGACGCATCCCCCGTCATCCTCGTCGGCAACAAATCCGACGAACAACCCCTGGATCTCAACCGCAAAGCCTTGCGCGACAAATATCCCAACATCAAAGCCATTATCGAAACTTCCTGCCAAAGCGGCACCGGCATCGACGAACTCCGCAGCGCCATCCACACCGAAATCTCCCAACTCAAGGAAGTCTACGATCTTTTGCCGCTAAGCTGGTTCCAAGTCAAGCAGCGCCTGGAAAACCTCGACAAAGACTTCATCAGCATCAGCGAATACGCCACCATCTGCGCCACAGAAAACATCCTCGCAGAAACCGACCAAACTCAACTCATCGGATTGCTGCACAACCTGGGCATTGTCCTCAACTTCCGCGAACACCCCATCCTGCAATCCACCAACATCCTCAATCCCCACTGGGTGACAGAAGGCATCTATGCCCTCCTCAGCGACGACGCACTCAAAGTCAAAACCAAAGGCATTCTCACCCACGCCGACCTCAGCCGCATCCTCGACTCAACTAAATATCCCAGCCACCGTTACAACTGTCTCACCGAGTTGATGGGCGAATTTCAACTCTGCTTCCCCATCAGCCATTGCAACGCGCTGACTTTCCTCATCCCCGGCATTTTGCCCAAAGAAGAACCGAAAAACACCGAACTCGAAGGCGAAACCCTGGAATTTCAATATCACTACCGCATCCTCCCCGACAGCATCCTCTCCCGTTTCATCGTCCTGATGCACGAGAAAATCCACAACAGAACCCGCTGGCGCACGGGGGTAATGCTGGAGTACACGGAAGGCGCTGAAGTGTACAATATCGCCCGAATTAAATCTGACCCGGAAGATGAGAAAATCTCGATCGCCGTTAGCGGGCGGGAATCGACGCGGCGTTCTTTTCTGAGTATGATTCGGGATACGTTTAGCAAAATCCACAATTCTTTTGCCAATCTGGAAATCAGTCAATGGGTGCCGGTTCCCGGTTATCCAGATGCCGATCCGCTGGATTACGAGGAGTTGCTAGGATTGGAGGAGATGGGCGAGACTAAGGTTCGGGTGGGGAAACTTAAACTTAAACTGGATTTGCGGCCTTTGTTGGATGGCTATGAGTCGATCGAACTTCGGCGCAGAAGGCAAAGGGGCGATGACAAATACGGCAGAGAATATGACGACCTTATAGATATCGCTAAACTAGCTGTTAGTAGACCTATTATTAATAAAGCCGAAGCAAAAATGACTCAAAATTCTTCTGAAATCAACCACTTTCAAGGTGCTTTTCAAGGTGCTAACTTCTCCGGCAATATCGGCGGTTCGTCAAACAGTGCCGAAGTTGGCGGCAATCAATCAGTGCAAAATAATAACGCCAATACAGCCGAACTTTTGAAACTGATTTCATCGATGCGTGAAACCGCCGCTCAGTTTCCCGAAGACATCCGCGATGGGATAATTATCGATATTGAAGATGTCGAAGCGGAAATCAAGAAACCGGAAAGCCAATGGAATAAAGCCAGGTTAAAGAAGAGCTTGACTGCGATGATTGCGGCCGGTACTGCGATCGCAATTCCGATCGCAGGGATGACTGATTTTGCTAGTAGTGCGATCGATTTAGGCCAAAAAGTGGGTATCGAAATCAAGCTACCGCCAGCACGCTAAATTACAGCATATTCCATGTATATGTGGTATACACAATTTTCGAGTAAGTAAGGTGCGTCGCTCTGAGATTGTTGTATTTAGCGGTTAAGAGGTATGATAGTAATAAGTAAGTTATTTATCAATTGATTATGTCTGCCAGAGATGTTTTTCATGAAGTTGTCAAAACAGCTTTGCAAAAAGAAGGCTGGCATATTACCCACGATCCGTTTCCGATTAGTGTGGGCGGTGTCAATATGTCGATCGATCTGGGAGCAGAAAGGCTGATTGCAGCAGAAAGGCAAGGCGAAAAAATTGCCGTTGAAGTTAAAAGCTTTTTGACAAAATCGTCGGCAATCTCCGAATTCCACAGAGCTTTGGGGCAGTTCATTAATTACCGAGCTGCACTGAAAGAAAAAGAACCCGATCGCATTTTGTACTTGGCTGTGCCATTAATAACTTACGAATAATTCTTTCAACTAGATTTTCCGAAAGCAAGAGTGGAGGAAAATCAGCTAAAAATGATAGTTTATGATACAGCAATTGAGGTAATTGTTAAATGGAAAAACTAATCAAATATCGGCAAATTGTACAGCAAATGTTAATGGAGTACGGCAACCGCAAACCTGCCCACGGAGATATTGAAGTCGAGACAATTCTTGATACAGAACGAGATCATTACCAAATCTTCTATGTGGGCTGGGACAAACAGACTAGAGTGCATCACTGTAGCATTCACATTGATATCAAGGGCGGGAAAATTTGGCTGCAATGGAATGCGACTGAAGATGATATTGCTGAAGATTTAGTCATAGCCGGAGTTCCCAAGGAGGACATTGTGTGGGGATTTCAGCCGCCGTTTATGCGAAAGTTTACTGGTTATGCAGTAGAATAGATCGCGAATCATGAAATATGTTTGCTACTTGTTGCTATTAATCTGTTTTTTCTGCGCCGCCCTTCCGGCTGAGGCTTCTGTATGCCGCAACTATCAAGGGCGCGAGATTTGCATTGTCGATATCAAGCGCAGTGCGAAAAACTACTGGGAATACAGGGTAATTCTGAGTGTTGATGGAGTCAAGCAGCCTCTGGAAGTCTACAATTGCCGCAGCCACAGTACAGTTAAGCAAGATGGCACTGTTTTGGCGTTTGGACAAAACAATCCTGGTGAATTTGTCTGCCGTTTTTTTAATAAGAAATAGAAAAGTTCTTCAATTAACTCTTGTTTTTGTAATCAGATGTCTTATATTATAATGAGTGTCTGTCTGTTTTGCTCTTCTTTTTTCTTTTATCTGTTTTATGTGCGGTACTGGAAATGGCGGGACTGTATCGAGGCGGCTAATTCTAGCTGTATCACGCCAGATGGCGATAGTCTGATTGGCGGTGGTGCTTTTTGGATAGTTCCAGCAGTTGTATTTTTCGTGCCTTTTGCTGTAATTCTCTGTTTGAATTTATGGAGGAAATGTAGAGTTACAGAAGGCGATGACGATAATCATAAATGAATCTTTAAGACTCAATATTGTTAGGGTTTTTCGCATTTAAATTGTGGATTTGGGACGGGCTAGAAGCCCATCCCACAAGAGGTTTTTGATTTTTTATACACAATTTGAATTGTATATTTGGGACGGGCTAGAAGCCCATCCCACAAGAGTTGGAGAAGCCCATCCCACAAGAGTTGGAGACGGCGGTTGAAACCGCGTCTGCACAAACGAAACCCGAGCTCAGAGGGGTTGGAGGCGAGGGTTAGAATTTGCCGTCAACTGCTGAGACGCAACGTTCGCAAATTACCGGATGTTCGATCGACTCTCCGACATGAGTAGAGTAGTTCCAGCATCGATCGCACTTTTGGCCGTCTGCTTTAACTACACCAATCGCCAACTCTGGAGACTGGTAACTGTACGGCAATTCCTGCATCACTGCATTCGATTCTATCAGTTCCACTTCCGAAGTAATGAACAAGTAGCGCAGTTCGTCTACACCGTTGCTACCACTTGCAGAATGGTGGTGTACAGCTATTTCCGCAGGAATTTCTGCTTTGGGCGCGATCGCACTTAATTCTGCTGTCGGGATTTCGGGTGTTTCTGCAAACACTTGTTCGACTGGGGCTGTTTGTGCGATCGCCTGTACTGGTACAAGGGCTGTCTCTACTGGAAGTGAAAGCACAATCTCCTGTGTTTCTACCAGTACCAGCGCCGTTGACTTTCCAAGCACATCTGCTGTCAGCGAATCAATTGTTTGTGCCATTTCTTGGCGGCTTTCTGCAAACAGCAAGTGACGGAAAGCAAACCAGATTGTAAACAAGATACCGATGACTTCAAACAAGTCACCCAGCAGCGGAATCTGATTCATTGTATCCAAAACCGCCAGGGTTACTCTCCCAGTTATCGCCACAGAAGCTAACAGCCCAAGTGTTACCAGCAATGTTTGGTATTCTGTGAAAAAGTTGCCGGCATAGTTAGGCAAATCCGCCACAAACTGGGCGCTTTTATCTAACATTTCCTGCAAATCTAAAGCAGATGCTTCTGGGGCAGAATATTCTACAATCTCAGAAGCTGCATCGCCCTTGGCGACAGTTTCTTCCTCAACATGAACTGTCTTTTCTGTCAAGACTTTGGCAACACTTGCTGCTTGTGATTCTTGTTTGTCTTGTACTGCTTTGGCTTTCTCGTCTTCTGCTAGTTGGATGGCTGCATTTTGCGATCGCACATAATCCATCAATCCTTCGCTGCTGGGATTCAAAGCTTGCAATTGCGCTCTTTTTGCGACATCGGGAACGTACAATAAAACCTTAGCTTCCAAAGAAGAACCGATCGCCTTTTCAGTCCTCGCCTGTTCCAAAACCTTGTTAACTTCGCCGCGTACTTGCCGTAAATACTGCCAGCGAGTCGCCAATTCTGGATTGTGCCATTTAGCATCTAGTTGCACCCAACCAGCCTCAAATACTGACTTGTACGGTGTTTGATAAGGAATGTACTGCCAAATATCCTCAGCCATGTGACACAACACAGGTGCGATCGCCCGTGCTAAATTTTCGACTGCGATCGCAATTACCGTCTGACAACTGCGGCGGCGGCGCGCATCTGTCGAACTGATGTAAAGTCGATCTTTGGCAACATCCAAGTAGAAATTAGACAAATCCACGGTACAGAAATTCTGAACTGTTTGGAAGAATCGGGAAAATTGGAAACTTTCAAAAGCTTCTTGAACTTCCGCAAAAACTTCGCCCATTCTGTGCAACATATAGCGATCGAGTTCCGGCAAATCCTCGAAAGCAACGGCATCTTTTGCCGGATCGAAGTCGTGTAAATTCCCCAGCAAAAACTTCGCTGTATTCCGAATCTTGCGGTAAACATCCGATTGCTGTTTGAGAATGTTTTTGCCTAAAGGCACGTCGGCGGAGTAGTCTACCGAAGACACCCACAATCGCAAAACATCGGCGCCATATTCCTTGATTACTAACGCCGGATCGACGACATTGCCTTCAGATTTGCTCATCTTCCGGCCTTTTTCATCTAGGACAAAACCGTGAGTCAAAACTGTTTTGTAGGGAGCGACGCCGTTAGTTGCTACACTGGTAAGTAAGCTCGATTGAAACCAGCCGCGGTGTTGGTCTGAACCTTCCAAATAGATATCAGCAGGATAGTTTAATTCCGATCGCCCTTTCGCCACAGCCGCCCAGGAAGAACCCGAGTCAAACCACACATCCATCGTGTCTGTGCCCTTGCGGTAAGTGCGGCCGTCATTGCGGTATGATTCCGGTAGCAATTCGGCGATCGACATTTCCCACCAAGCATCGGAACCGATCTCGGCAAAAATAGCTTGCACGTGCGAGATCGTCTCTTCATTTAACAGAGGTTCGTTGGTTTCTTCGTCGTAAAACACCGGAATCGGCACGCCCCAAGTCCGCTGGCGAGAAATACACCAATCCGATCGATCGCTAACCATAGCCGTGATCCGATTTTCCCCTTGGGCGGGAATCCAATTCACACCGGAAATTGCCTTTAACGCTTCATCGCGGAACCCTTCAACGGATGCAAACCACTGTTCAGTCGCCCGAAAAATCGTCGGTTTTTTAGTCCGCCAATCGTAAGGATAGGAGTGAGGATAAGCTTCCTCTTTAATCAAACAATTTACTTCCGCAAGGGCATCAATGACTGCGGCATTGCCGTTTCCGAGGACATTTAAACCTGCAAACTGTCCAGCTTCGGCGGTGAAATTTCCGTTCTCATCGACGGGCGTTAAAACTGGCAAACCGCAGCGTTTTCCGACGATAAAGTCTTCTTGTCCGTGGCCGGGTGCAGTGTGCACCAATCCGGTTCCTGAGTCAGCGGTAATGTAGTCGCCACCGGCAACGATCGGGCTTTCGCGATCGAACAACGGGTGTTTGTAGGTGGAACCTTCTAAATCTTTACCTGGGAAGGTAGCCAGGATTTTTAATTCAGTATTCAAAGTTGCCGACAGTCGATCGACCGCATCGACAGCAACTAACATAAATTGTTGTGCAATGTGGGAATTTGCCGGCGGTTCCACCACTGCATACATCAGTTCGGGATTAACTGCGATCGCCAAGTTAGCCGGAATCGTCCAGGGGGTAGTCGTCCAAATCGCCGCCCAGAGGCTCGGCATATAGCGCTTGAGCTTCGTTTGCAGGGATTTTGACAATTTTCTCACGTGAAAGCCGACGTAGATGCTGCGCGAGACGTGGCCTTCGGGATATTCTAATTCAGCTTCAGCGAGGGCTGTTTTCGAGCTCGGACTCCAGTGCACGGGTTTGAAGCCGCGGAAGATGTAGCCTTTGAGCACCATTTGACCGAAAACGCCGATTTGAGCCGCTTCGTATTCGGGTTTCAGGGTTAAATACGGGTGTTCCCAGTCGCCCCAAACGCCGTAGCGCTGAAAGGATGTGCGCTGCTGCGCCATTGTTTCCTGGGCGAAGGCGGAGGCTTTGCGGCGGAGATCGATCGGAGTAAGATTTAGCCGATCGTCCGACTTCATGTTTTGCAATACCTTAAGTTCGATCGGCAATCCGTGACAATCCCAACCGGGTACATAGCGGACTTTTTTACCGCGCAGCATTTGGTAGCGGTTGATAAAATCCTTGAGAATTTTGTTGAGGGCGTGGCCGATGTGGAGTTGTCCGTTAGCGTAGGGCGGGCCGTCGTGGAGGACGAACAAATCCCCTGGGTTATTGTGCGAAAGGCGATCGTATATTTCTTGATCTGCCCAAAATTGTTGCAATTCTGGTTCACGTTTGACGGCGTTGGCGCGCATATCAAACTTGGTTTTGGGCAAATTTACGGTGTCTTTGTAGGATTTTGCTTCCATTGTTCAGAAACGTTTTTTGTACTTAGTTGTTAGTAGTTAGCGGTTAACTGAGAGTTGATATCAAGTCCGATTAAATAATCATAATTAAGTTTGTAGTGAGGACTTCAGTCCTGTTTCGTCCTTGAAGGGCACACAACCAGATATTCTAGTATAAGCGATCGACCGCACATTCGCTCAAACCAAATCCGTAACATACCCTCTCCTCTCTAACTCTGCGCCCTCTGCGGCCTCTGTGGTTAAAAAATCATTCATAAATCCAGGTTACGCTACGGAGTCAGCCAACTGAACATTTGACCAACAGTCAGATTCAGGGCTTCAGCAAAAGCCGGGACAGGGATGCGATCGCGCCCCGTTGTTCAAACAGTGTTATGGTGCGATCGGCGATCGACCGCACATTCGCTCAAACCAAATCCGTAACATACCCTCTCCTCTCTAACTCTGCGCCCTCTGCGGCCTCTGTGGTAAAAAAAATCATTCATAAATCCAGATTACGCTACGGGGTCAGCCAACCGAGCATTTGACCAACAGTCCAGTCCCATAGGATTCTCGCGACTTAAAAACCAATACGCTTGGGTGAGAATTGCCATAGCGAGGAACGAAGCAATCGCAGTATCTATTCTTGACAGTTTTATCTCGATTATTTTAGCAATTTGTCAGGTATGTTAGCTAGCGGAGCGATCGTTTTTTTAACCGCAGATATCAGCGGATGAACACAGATGAACGCAGATGGAATTTCATCTGCGTTTATCTGCGTTTATCTGCGGTTAAAATTAGGTTTTCTTCTTCAACCCAAACCCAAATCAGTTACAGCGCCGACACTGCTAGAAGAAACCAACTTAGCGTATTTAGCCAAAACACCCTTAGTATACCGGGGTTTAGGAGCTTGCCAAAGAGCGCGCCGCCGCTCTAATTCTGCATCATCAACATTGAGCTGTAACAAGCGATTCTTAGCATCAATCGTAATTGAATCGCCCTCATTTACCAGAGCAATTGTGCCGCCAACTTGCGCCTCGGGTGCAACGTGACCGACAACCATGCCGTAGGTTCCGCCGGAAAAGCGACCGTCAGTAATTAACCCCACAGAATCGCCTAAACCTGCACCAATAATTGCCGAAGTTGGTGCTAGCATTTCGCGCATTCCCGGCCCGCCTTTGGGCCCTTCGTACCTGATGACAATGACATCTCCGGCTTGAATTTTGCCAGCCAAGATTGCAGCTAAACAATTTTCTTCCGATTCAAATACCCGCGCTGGGCCGGTGATTTGCGGTTTTTTAACACCTGTAATTTTAGCAACCGATCCTTCTGTTGCCAGATTTCCCCGGAGAATTGCTAAATGTCCTTGGGCGTACATCGGATTGTCAAGAGGGCGGATGACATCTTGATCGGCGCGGGGTTCGCTGGGAATATCTGCTAGGGATTCGGCAATTGTTTTACCTGTAATTGTCAGCGCATCTCCATGCAGCAAACCGCGTTCCAAAAGCATTTTCATTACTAGAGGAATGCCGCCGGCTTTGTGCAAATCGGTTGCTACGTATTTGCCGCTTGGTTTGAGATCGCACAATACGGGTACTTTGGCTCTAATTGTTTCAAAATCGTCGAGGCACAACTCAACGCCGATCGCATTTGAAATGGCCAATAAATGCAGCACCGCATTCGTTGAACCGCCGATCGCCATAATTACCGCGATCGCATTTTCAAAGGCCGCTCGTGTTAAAATTTGGCTGGGTAACAACTGTTTGCGAATTGCTTCGACCAAAACTCTTGCAGATTCCGCAGCGCTGTCGGCTTTTTCAGCATCCTCAGCAGCCATTGTCGAAGAATAGGGCAAACTCATCCCCATAGCTTCAAAAGCGCTGGACATCGTATTTGCCGTGTACATTCCGCCGCAAGCACCAGCGCCGGGACAAGCTTTTTGTTCCACTGCGTTGAGCTCTGTTTCGTCAATTTTGCCGGCGCTGAATTGACCGACTGCTTCAAAAACGCTGACGACAGTTAAATCGCGTCCGTTGTGGTGTCCCGGTTTGATCGTGCCACCGTAGACAAAAATAGCAGGAATGTTCATGCGGGCGATCGCAATCATCGCCCCCGGCATATTCTTATCGCAACCGCCCACAGCCAGCAACCCATCCATACTCTGGCCATTGCAAACCGTTTCAATCGAATCTGCAATCACATCTCTCGACACCAGAGAATATTTCATCCCTTCGGTTCCCATCGAGATTCCGTCGCTGATAGTAATCGTACCGAACATCTGTGGCATGGCGCCGGCTTCTTTTGCACCCGCCTGGGCCCGCAAGGCGAGGTCGTTCAATCCCATATTGCAGGGCGTAATCGTGCTGTAGCCGTTGGCAATGCCCACAATGGGCTTAGTGAAATCGCCGTCGCCAAAACCCACGGCGCGCAGCATGGCGCGGTTGGGCGAACGCTGCACGCCCCCAGTCACCGCTTGGCTTCTTAAATTCTCAGGCATTCTCAAACTTCCTTTGTCTGTTGTTTCAGTTGTCTGTTTTTCTGATATCTTGACTCTATTTTTAATTCTCTCAGAATCGCTGACCTTTAGGAGACCGTCTAGAATAGATTCGCACAGCAGTGCCAAAATTCTACAGATACTGAAGCGTACAGGGTGAATACCGTGGTTATCTGGGATGATGTGTAAAACCGATCACTCTAACGTTTGAAACAAAAATTGCGAGGCGAATGACATGGAGGCCGATCGAATTCTGAGGCAATATGCGGCCGGAGAAAGAATTTTTCGAGAGATTAACCTCGCGGGAGCCGACTTAAAAGGGGCAAACCTCAGCGAGGCTAATTTTACCCGAGCGAATTTCCAAAACGCAAACCTCAAAGGCGCTAACCTGACGGGAGCGAACTTGCGCGAGGTGAAATTGGGTGGGGTGGACATGACGGAAGCCAACCTCACCGAAGCCAATCTCATCGGTACCGATTTGACCCGCGCCAATCTCAGCGGGGCTAACCTGGTGGGAGCAAACCTCCGCGGCTCAATGGCGAGAGAAGTCAACATGACTAAGGCAAATTTGACGGAAGCAAATTTGACAGAAGCCAACTTTACCGAAGCGAATTTGTTTGCGGCTAACTTAACCGAAGCTAGTATGATTCGCACTAATTTGATGAAGGCCAATTTGAGTTGGTCAACTCTCAAAGCTGTAAACCTGACAAATGCTATCCTTAGCGATTCGCTTTTAGAAAGAGCCAATCTGACTCAGGCAATTCTCAGTGGGGCGATGCTGAGCAGGGCCAACCTGACTGGTGCAGACTTGCGTCAAGTCACGATGGTTGGAGCTAATCTCAGCGAAGCTAATCTGAGCAATGCTAATTTGAGAGTTGCCAATATGAGTTGGTCAACTCTGCGCGGTGCTAACTTGAGCGGTGCTAATTTGTACCGGGCGAAGCTGTGTTGGTCTAATTTGAGCGGGGCTGTTTTGGTGGAAGCGGTTTTGATTGATGCTAATCTCAATCGAACTAACTTCCGCGATGCAGATTTGAGGCGGGCAATTATGCCTGACGGGGCTACTAATGACTCTCAATAATCTTGAGTTGTGAGTATTGATTAATGTTATTGGTTATTGGTTATTGGTTATTAGCAGCCCCAAGCGAGTAACAAACAACAAATAACAAATAACAAATAACTAATGACTATTAACTAATGACTGTTAGCGAATTATTGATTCTGGGTGCTGCCGGACTGTTTGCCGGTATTCTAGCTGGTTTTTTGGGTATCGGCGGCGGTACGGTGCTCGTGCCGTTGTTGGTGGCTCTCAAGTATGCTCCGGTGCAAGCGGTTGCTACTAGCGGTTTGTCGATCGTAATTACGGCTCTTTCTGGCAGCATCCAGAATTGGCGCATGGGCTATCTCAACTTGAGTCAAGTCGCAGGCATCGGATTTCCCGCCGTCATCACAGCACAAATTGGTGCTTATTTGGCGGGGATATTTCCTCCTTATTTGCTGTTAGTTACTTTTGGGTTGTTGCTGTGGCTGAATATTTATTTGATTGAAGTTCGCAAGCGCCTGACTGCTAAGAAAGTGGAAGAAGAAGGGGAAGGGGAAGACACGAAAGAATCTGGCTCAATTCCCAATTCCCAATTACCCATTACCAATTCCCAATTACCCATTACCAATCACCAATTACCCAACAATTCAAGTATTCTATTTAATCCAACTTTTGCTAAAATTGCGACTGGCAGTGCTGCCGGTTTATTGGCAGGTTTGTTCGGTGTAGGCGGTGGTGTGATTATGGTTCCCTTGCAAATTTTGCTGTTAGGGGAAAGCATTAAAAAGGCAATTCAAACGAGTTTGGGCGTCATCGTGATTACGGCAATTTCGGCGACGGCGGGACACGCGGCGCGCGGGAATGTTTTGTGGGTTGTGGGGTTGATTCTTGGGTGTGGCGGTTTGTTGGGCGCGCAAATCAGCACCAGGTTTTTGCCGAGATTGTCCGATCGCACTATTAGTTTAGCCTTTCGATCGCTCTTAGCAATTTTATCAATCTATATTTTCTGGCAAGCTTGGCAAAAATTTCGTTATTAGTTATTAGTTATTTGTTATTAGTTATTTGCAAGGGTTAGATAGTCTCCGCTATCAGACTATAAAATTAGTTCGTAGTGAGGACTTTAGTCCTCATAAATCAAGGACTAAAGTCCTCACTAAAAACATTTTTTCTTATCGGTAATTGAGCGGATCTGAGATTACTTGCGATCGGTTATTGGCAGCAAAGCCACAAGACAAGGCAAATAACAAACAACCAATAACCAATAACCAATGACTACTGACTAAGTTTCTTGACGGCGCGAGTCAAGCGCAGCAGATAAGGCTTGACAATTTCTTGATTTTGTCGCTGCAACTCGGAAACTTGCTCCTGCAAGTGCTGAATTTCGGTTTGCAGCGTCGCTGTATCTATTGTCGGTCGATCGAGCAAATCCTGCAATTGCTTCAGAGAACCTTGGATTCGATCCAAGTCTACTTCGTTCGATCGCTCCTGCAACTCTGCTGTAATAGTTCTAACCTCAGTTAACTTCTCGTCTAGCAACAAAAATCGGACGTTGACATTTTCCCAATCATGCTCTCTGAGGGCGCTATTTTCCAGAATGCGGAGTTTTTCCTGCAAATCCGACAGGATGCTGTAGAGTTCTTGAGAATCGGCAGGAAGTGCCTGCGCTTGGCGTTCGAGTGCGGCTACCGCAGCTTGTATGTCGGCGATGGCGCCCGATTCCAAAATACCGAGTTTTTGTTTTAAGTCGGAGACGGTAGAATCAAGTTTGGTAAGTTCTCCAGGTAGTTTCTGAACTTGCTGCGATCGAGCTTCTGCGGAGGCCTGTACCTCTGCGATGGCAGAATTTGCCTTTTGTTGAATTTTTTGCTCAAAACGCTGGCGATTGGCGAGATTCAGCGAGAGTGCTGCGGTTAGCGGGGCGGCAGCGTAGAGAATTTGCCCCGACAATCCCGCAGCAATGGTACCAATCGCTGAACCGGCAATAGAGGCGTATTCTGCCAATTCTAGCCAATCCTGCTGGTTTGGGGAAATTCTCATCGTGGGGAATGATGCGTCTTCGATCTTCTGCATAGCCTTTTAGTCGTAGTCTGATAGATTGCGATACCGACATGATAAGAGCGATCGGCAAATAAATCAGGGCTATTTTTGACACTCCCCACGGCGGTCGCCGGGGGATTCTCCAAGCCGAACTTGGAAGGGATAGGCAAATATCCCCCTAGACCCTTCAAATCAACTACCAATACTAGAGGTGTTGCAGTTGGGCTTACTTTTAGTTTTTCTTTTGCTTTGGGAGTCCATCACAAGCCAGATAGGTACGCTCCTCAACCTGCCATTATTTGCCCTTTCTAAGTATTCCGGTTCTAGCCGGATATCTGAGTTGCCGGGATTTCTCCGTACTAGGATGATTCAACGCGCAGACGGTTATTCATACTCACCCAATTACATTACCATGCTTAGTCCCCAAATACAATATTTACTGGCGGTTAAAACCGCAGACCGACTAATCCCCACGTCTCAAGCCGGGGGCTTGCGTCTAGTTTTCTGGTCAAAATTTCGGGATTATCATATTTCTATCGGCAGCTCTGCTGAATAATTTTTGCTTTCAACACGGCCAGTCTCAGGTAAAATTCAGGATATGTCGATCGCCTAAAACTTAACCGACAACCGTTAACCGCCGTCTGTCAGGAGTATACAGAAAATGGGTCTCAAGATTATTGAAAGCTACGATAGCAGTTTTGTCCTGGAACCGGATGCTAAAGCCGCACTCTTCCATTCACTAACAGGTGAAAGCTTTCTCCAACAAGTAGCGATGCAATTGCAGTGCTCGCGGATTGAGTTTGCCGAGTTACTTTTTCAGCCAGTCCCTTACAGCAGCGAGACGCCCAAGGGAATGCCTGCGGAATTTGAAAAGTATCACGAATCGATCGATTTTGCGATCGTCAACGTCCCGCCTAATTTCATGTTTCAAGCCAAAATATTTAAACCCAGCCGCCTCTGTGCCGTTTATCGCATTTTCCAAAGTTAGCTAAAGGCTAGTTAATCTGTGGTTTAATCTAAAATCTAAAATCTAAAATCTAAAATCGGATGACAGAAGACATTCAGCCTCTCGCCAGCTTACAATTCATACCATACATTGACTCAGAAGGGAAATTGCCTGAATTTGTCCAGGGTAAAATCGGCGTCTATGCGATTTTCGACAACGATAAAATGCTGCAATTTGTCGGCTATTCTCGGGATACTTACCTCAGCCTCAAACAGCATTTAGTACGCCAACCCGAACATTGCTACTGGCTAAAAGTCCAAACTATCGACAAGCCCAGCCGCACTATTCTAGAAAGCATCCGAGCGAGTTGGATTGCCGAAAACGGTTCCCAGCCCCAGGGCAATGGTACCGATGCTACCAAGTGGAACGATCCCATCGATACCAAAACTGTCATGACTTCGCAAGAAGTAGCAAATTATGAAGGTATAGTCGCCGATGAACTTGCCAAAGATAAATTGTTGAAAAATGTAGCGCGCCGCGTAGAAAATGAAATTTTAGCGCTGCTCAAATCTCGCGGTGTAACTGAAGAAATCCGGTTTAATCCCAAGCTAAAAACTAGCGGCTTGCTGGATTTGAAGTAAATATGCTCTCAGGTTAATTCTCCACAATAAACCCTGTTTGTAGTGAGGAATTCAGTCCTCTCTTTAAGGACTAAAGTCCTCACTACGAACCTTTTTGTAGTGAGGAATTAACTTTTTTATCTAAGGACTAAAGTCCTCACTACGAACCTTTTTGTAATGAGGAATTAACTTTTTTATCTAAGGACTAAAGCCCTGACTGCGAACTTATAACATTTTAAGATTTATAGCAACCGCCACATCGGGTGCGGACACAAATAACCTAATGAATAGAGCCGATATCCGTCAAGCAGAAATGATTTGATTCCCGTACTGTCAACTGTCAACTGTCAACTGTCAACTGTCAACTGCTATAACAGATATCGGAATCTGCAAAATGAACTCTGTCCCCCCGCCGGGAGCAGAAATACAACTGATTTTACCTCCATGTTTTTCTACTATAATATCGTGACTGATTGCCAAGCCCAATCCAGTACCCCGGCCGACAGGCTTGGTAGTAAAAAATGGGTCAAATATCCGGTGGCGCACTGCCTCGCAAATCCCGCAACCGTTATCGGCAATTAAAATCATAACGGACTGAAACTTTTGAGTTGCCAAGTTTGAATTTGGATTGTACAACGCAGGTTCTGAATCTGAACTTACTGAAGTGCTGATGGTAATTTTTCGGGGATAAGGTTGAGATTCCAGGGCATCAATAGCATTGATTAGCAGATTCATAAATACCTGATTTAATAGACTGGCATAACAGGTGATTTTTGGCAGTTTACTGTAGTGTTTTCTCACTTCAATCTCACCGATATTGTTGGCTCCTTTGAGGCGGTGTTGCAAAATAACTAAAGTATTGTCAATGCCTTCATGAATATCCACTGGCTTGCACTTTTCTTGGCCCAGGCGGGAGAAGTTGCGAAAAGACAGCACAATCTCGCTAATTCGAGAAGTACCTTCTTTCATCGAACTTAGCAGTTTTGGATAATCATCTGCAATGAATTCGGGTTGAATTTTTTCCAATTCGCCGACAATTTCTGCCACGGGATGCGGGTAGTAATGTCGGTATAATTTTATGAGGCGAACCAAGTCTTGTGCATAGTCAGCAGCCATAGTAATATTGCCGGAGATAAAGTTGACTGGATTGTTGATTTCGTGAGCAATCCCTGCGGCTAGTTGCCCTAAAGAAGCCATTTTTTCCTTCTGTATTAACTGAGATTGAGTCTTCTTGAGTTCAGTTAAAGTTTCTTCGAGTTGCTGCGCGTAGGATTGTGTTTGCTGCAACAACTGGCGCTGCAAGAGTTGATTTGAGACGCGCGCCAAAACTTCTTGTTCTTGAAAAGGTTTTGTGATATAATCTACACCGCCAACTTCAAAGGCTTTGACTTTATCTAACACTTCATTTAAAGCGCTGATAAAAATGACGGGAATGTCTTTGGTGGTGGCAGAAGCTTTTAAAATTTCGCAGACTTTGTAGCCGTCCATACTGGGCATCATGATGTCCAGCAAAATCAAGTCAGGAGGTGTTGATTCGATCGACCTTAGGGCTAGTTGACCGTCGGGTGCAGTGCGTGTTTTGTAGCCATGCCTCGATAGTATTTTAGCTAGAAGGTGCAAATTATTCGGAACATCATCAACAATTAAAATATTCCCTTTTAAGACGGGAGTTGCTTCGTAATTCATATCTAGTCTGGTAAAATAACCTTTGTAGGTTTGTAGTGAGGACTTTAGTCCTCAAAGTTTGATGAGGACTAAAGTCCTCACTACGAACCCGATCTAATATCATTTTTATTTGGTTGAGGGACGGATGAGAGCTAGTATTTGATTGAACTGAAACTCGTTAGCTAAGGCGGCGAGAGCGCTAGCTAATGGGTCATTTCGATCGCGAATTTGCTCTATTTGACTGAGAATCAGCTCTAAATCGCACTCAATAGTGGCTTTTTCTAAAGCTGTCAGCCAATCCGTTGGTAAAGCTGCAACGTTTTCTGGAGTCGGAGCCTCGATTTGAGTTGGCTCCGGCACACTCTCCGGTTCATCGTAAATGTAACGCACTCCGAGATGTTTGTGGAGGGTGGCAAAGATGTCTGTCTCTCGAAAGGGTTTGTGGATAAAGTCATCCCAATTATTTGATACAGTAACGGTTCGGGCTTCCTCGGCGTTGGCGGCACTCACGGCAATAATGACGGTAGTTTTACCTTTAACGGTGGCTTTAATGCGTTGCGTGGCTTCACCTCCATCCATTACGGGCATCCACATATCCATAAAAATTAAGTCCGGCTCAAAACTCGTCCACACTTCAATGGCTTCTACACCATTACAGGCTTCTTTGAGCTCAAAGTCAAAGGTTGCAAGGATTTTGAGCAGTAGTTGGCGGTTGTCCTCGCGATCGTCCACAATCAATATACGATAGCGCGGTTGGTTGGATTCTAGGGCGATCGCCCGACGCGACGGCTGTACCAGTTCAATCGCCGCCGCCTCAACTGCGCTGACGGGGATATCAAAGGCGAAGGTGGTCCCGTGTCCTACTTTACTGCGTACAGTAATGATGTCGCCCATCAGCTTGACAAAGTGTTGGCTGATGGCCAGCCCCAAACCGGTTCCCTGCTGAGATGTTTTTCCTGTTTTGGTTTGGACAAAGGCTTGAAAAAGCTGGTCTAACTCATCGGGAGTCATGCCGCAGCCTGTATCTTCTATTTCAAAATGTAATTTGTAATTGATTGGTAATTGCTGATTTTCCTGTTCAATTACCGAACTTACTCTTACTGCAATGCCTCCTTCCTTCGTAAACTTAATAGCGTTAGAAAGCAGATTAATTAAAACTTGGCGCAACTTAACTTGATCGGCGTGCAAATATTCTGGAATATTCCTAGAGTAGCTAAATATTAACTCCAATTGTTGCTCGCGCGCCTGAAGTTGGAACATCTCTTCCACCTCGTTTAGCAGTCTGCTTAATTGAAAGTCTGTTGGGTTGAGTGTAATGCGTCCTGCCTCTATTTTGGCTAAATCTAATATTTGATTGATCAGAGTTAGCAAGTGTTCTCCGCTGCGGTTGATGATGCCGATATTTTCCTGTTGTTCGCGGTTGAGGTTGGCGGATCGCTGCATCAATTGGGAGAATCCCAGAATTGAGTTAAGAGGGGTGCGTAATTCGTGGCTCATGTTGGCCAAAAAAGTGCTTTTCGCGAGGTTGGCTGCTTCTGCTGCTAAGGCGGCTTGTTGGAGCTGTACGGCTTGCTGTTGAGTGGCTTCGAGTAATTGAGCTTGTTGTAAAGCGACTTCGAGTTGAGTGCTAATTTGCAGCGCGATATTGATTTCTGCTGCGCGCCAAGTGCGGGGCCCAGAATTTTGATAGCTGGCGAGCAAACCCCAAAGTTGACTGCCGCAGAATATGGGGCAAATAATGTAGGCTCTGGCTTGAAATTGCTCTAACACTTCCACGTAACAAGGAGTAAATCCAGCAGTGTATATGTCTTCAACCATGCGGTAACAAACACCTATATCGTAGATACCGCCTTGATTTTTTTGTAGGTAGGTATCTCGTACTCCTTCACCGCAGGCTTGTAAGTTTGTCGCCGCACAGCGAAAGTCGGTGGCGAGATTGTTTGGTAAATTAAGTTCGTCCAATTGTTGTATCACAGATATCCAGCCCTCCCCCATTGACTCGGCAACAAATTCGCCACTCCAATCTGGATTAAAACGATAGATAGCGACTCGATCGCATTTGAGTGTTTCTCGCAATTCTGAGGTTGTGGTTTGGAATATGGTATCAATATCTAAGGACTGACGGATGCGATCGATCGATCGCCCGATTGCTTGTTCCCGCTGGGCGCTTTCTCGCAAAGCTGCCTCGGCTTGTTTGTAAGCGGTAATATCCAAGACAGTGCCAAACCAACGGAGCAACTGCCCTTTTTTATCAAAAACGGGTTTCCCTCTGACTTCCATGTAAGTGAGCGAGCCATCTCTGCGGATCAGGCGCAGAGCGAGTTCAAAGCTTTTTTTACTGATCGATCGCTCCTGAAGCATTGTTAGATAGGGCGATCGATCTTCGGGATGAAAACGATCGACTAATTCTGGGGTTGCTACGGGTTTTTGAGTCGGTTCGATCTCGAACATACGATAGAGTTCTTCACTCCAAGTGCTTGTTGCTTGGCCTATATCGTATTCCCAACTGCCAATCCTGGCAATTTTTTGGGCTTCCAGCAGTCGGGCTTCAGCCAACTGGCGATCGCTAATGTCCCTGGCTACCCAAACCACAGAGCGATCGGACAATGGCGAAATTTTAGCAGCAAACCAAACTTCTTGGTTGTTAATCTGCATCCTGTAATCAAAATTTATAGTTTGCTGGGTTTCTAATGCCTCTTGAACTTGAGTGAAATAAATGTCTTGGGAACTCTCACTAAAAATTTGTTCGAGGATAGAGTCGAGCTGCTCTGTCTGAGTGTAGTCTTGAAAAATTCCCCTAGTTGGTATAACTTGAATTGTTTTTTCTGGCAATTCTAAAATTAGTATAATATCTGCAATTGACTCAAATATTTTTAGAATTCTTTGAGTAGAACTGTCAAGTTTTTGTTCTATCAATTTGCGTTCGGCAACTTCCTCATGTAATAGTTCGTTAGCACGAGCTAGGTCAGCAGTACGTTCTGCAACTTTGGTGGCTAAAGTGCTATTGTAGTCAGTTAATAGTTTTTCAGATTGTTTGCGCCCTGAGATGTCACTAAAAGCATTGATGGCATAAATAATCTTGCCGCCTGCATCGAAAACTGGTGTGGCGCGCACCTCAAGCTTAATAATTTCCCCATCTCGATGAATTTCTAAATCCTCAACAAGTACCGTTTCACCCCGCAGCGCTCGGAAGGCAGGAATTTTTTCAGTTGGACAAAGCTGGTTTTGGTGGTAGATTTGATAAACTTCTGCCATTTTTTCTAAAGTCGCATCGGGAATATTTTGTACGCCGCTCAAACGCTTGGCAGTTTCGTTTAAGTAGACGACTTTACCCGAGGCATCGTGGATAGATATCCCGGCTGGTATGGCTTCTAAAAATTGCTTGAGTTGGCTCTCGCTTTGCGCTAAAGCTTCTGTTAAAGATTTTTGTTCGGAAAAAGCCTGTTGCAGTTGCTCTGCCATCAGATTGAAGGAATTGGTGAGGTCTCCGAGTTCATCGAAGCGTCTAATTTCTAAAGGTTGATGCCATTCTCCTTTTCCTAGATTTTTGGCGGCGGTATTCAAGCGCAGAATTGGCTTTATTACCCAACGGGCAGTCAACAATCCGATCGCGATCGCCAACACCAGCGTACCGACGCACAACCCCAATGTATTGCGGGTATTCGCTTCAATGCGAGCCATGAAATCCGACTCTGGTACCACCACCACAATCAACCAATCCAAGCCATAGGCATCTCCATAAGGAGCGACGCTGACAAACTGCCGAGATCCATTACTCGTCATGGTAAATTGCTGAGCTCTATCCAGCGAACTTAAGTTGGTAAAGCGGTTGGTGAGTTGCCGAGCAATGTCTCGGGTGCGGGTATCCTGGCTGTTGGTGGCTAGCAATCGCGTGGGTGGCTGTTTTTCTTGCTTGACAAAGGGTGTTTCTAGGGTGGATGTAGCAACCAGATTGCCCGATCGCTCCATAATAAAAGTCTGTCCCGATTTAGAGAAGTAGAGGCGATCGAGAAAACTGCTAATTGCCGACAGCGCATAATTTGAAGTAAAAACCCCCCGCCATTCGCCAGCATCCTTGATGGGAGACACCGCAAAAATTCCTAACGTCGGCATAGCGTTGAAAACAACAATTGGCGACCAAGTTTGTTTGTTGGAGGCTTTGGCCTGGCGAAACCAAACTGTTTCGCGGTTATCCATAGGGATGCTATAGAGCAGTTTTAGGGGATTGCCTTTGGAGTCAACCGAGTAGTATTGCATTTTACCCAAGTCGGTACTTTTCATACTGCAAAAAAAACGCGTACCGATTGAGAATTTCTCCCCTGTCTCTTTTGTGACTTGTTGCACAAATTCCTCGCTCATCAGGCGCCCGTACCCAATTTGTTCTCCTCGCTCATTGACAAAAAAGCTCGATTGCAGAGCGGGGTTGAAGATTATTTGCTGCCAAAGTTGCTGTCGCAGTTGCTGAGTGTTGTTGAGGTTCAGCATTTCTTGTTCTACTGCTAGACGGTTGGCTGCTACGGCATTCTGGGGGGCGTTGAGGTAGTTGCTGAGCCGATCGCCAATTCGCTCTCCTACTTGTTCCATTAACTGCTGTGCTAGATCCTCGACGGATTCCCGGCTGCTTTTGAAAGAAAGATAACCCACTAGCCCGACAGCGCTGACTGTTAGCAACACAAAGGGAACAATCAGAACTGTTCGCAGGCGAGGTTTGCTGAAAATTTCGGCGGCTGCTGGGTGGTTGAGGGGATAAATCGGCATGGCGCGATCGAGGAGTTGGGCTGGCGATCGAATTTTAACTTTTGCAGTCTTCTGCGAGGTTAATTTCTAGGTATGTAGTTGCGCTTAAGCGCTCTTGATTTAGGTATGTAGTTGCGCTTAAGCGCTCTTGATTTAGGTATGTAGTTGCGCTTAAGCGCTCTTGATT